>JABHFC010000021.1 GCA_018676275.1 Gammaproteobacteria bacterium
CAAAGTCGTAAGCGTACTTACCTTTGGTCAGAGTAGGGCAATTAGCAGGTTCTACTGCAATTACTTTTACATCTTTTCCACCGCGTAATTTTTCACCAATAAAAGGAAAAGCAATGCCGCCAAAATTACTACCACCGCCGGTACAAGCTATGACGATGTCCGGATAGTCATCCGCTAGTTCCATTTGTTTGATTGCTTCAATTCCAATCACTGTCTGATGTAGCAGGACGTGATTCAGGACGCTACCTAGTGCATATTTTGTATCATCACGTTGTACCGCCATTTCTACCGCTTCGCTTATTGCAATCCCCAGGCTTCCGGTGCTCTCCGGGTTTTGCTCAAGAGCATATCTTCCTGATTCGGTTTGATCACTTGGACTTGCAACACAACTTGCACCAAAACTTTCCATAAAGGCACGTCGATAGGGTTTTTGTTGATAACTGACTTTCACCATAAAAACTTCGATATCAAGACCGAAAAATGAGCCGGCGAAAGCAAGTGATGAACCCCATTGTCCTGCGCCAGTCTCGGTTGTTATTCTTTTTACACCCTCCTCAGCAGAATAAAAAGCCTGTGCTACTGCAGTATTGGGTTTATGGCTGCCGGAGGGACTGACACCCTCGTATTTGTAGTAAATACGCGCAGGTGTATCGAGCATTTTTTCTAGTCTTCGGGCACGATATAAGGGAGCAGGGCGCCATTGTCTAAGGATATCGCGTACCGGTTTCGGGATATCAATATAGCGCTCGGTACTGACTTCCTGTTCGATAACCGTTTTAGGAAATAAAGGGCTTAAATCATCAGGTGTAACAGGCAAACCTGTGCCCGGATGTAATACGGCAGGCGGCTGTTCCGGTAGATCAGCCACGATGTTATACCAGGCTTTGGGTAGCTCATCTTCACTCAGGGTGTACTTGATTGTATCGCTCATTATTCACTCCTCTTTATTGGTTGTTCTTGAAGTGAGCGATCGCCAGACAAAAAAAAGCCCACTTGAAGCGGGCTTTTTGCTTATTCGTTATATTAACTAACAATCATGCACAGGCGCCCGCGGGTGTGTACCACCAGAGCCAACGCCATGTATTACTAATTGTTAATTTCATAGGAAGCGCAAGATAAAATAGTTCAAGATTGTTGTCAAGCTTGCAATTTGAAGAGCAATAAGTATTTCGCAAGCTATGTTAACCGGCTAACTAATGATTTCTCAATACCAGAAATATTCCTACACAAACCAGGGCGGTCCCAATTACATGGTAAATGAATAAACTTTCACCAAGAAAAGTGATCGCAAGTATCGTTCCGTATACCGGAATCAGATTGACAAACATGCCCGCTCGTCCTGGACCGACAACGCTATTGGCAAGATTCCACATTACCAGAGAGGCGATGGAGATCAGCAGCGCCAATATAAGAATAATGGAAATAGTGAGCAGGCTTACAGGAAAGGGTTTGACGTAAATAGATTCAACAACATAAAACGGAAGAATTAACATACTCCCGGCAAACAAAATGACGGACAAAGCAGTAAACGGGCTAATATCCTTCGGCATTTTTCTAATATTGATCGAGTATAGTGCATAGCCCATGATGGCAATTATTATCAACAAGTCACCAATATTAAAATTAAGCCTGGAGATGGTATTCAAGTCCGCCCGCGAAATCATGACGCCTATACCAACAAAGGCTGATACGATTCCTAGCATCTGAATACCTTTTAATCGATCTCCCAATATGAGCCAGGCAAAGGCTACTGTTACAACGGGTTGTGTGGCATTAACAATGGTTGCATTAATGGCAGTAGTATAATTCAAAGCGTAAAAAAGCAAGGTTCCGCTACCTATCATTAAGAACCCTTGTATTGTAAGTATTCTTAAGTTTGCCTTGACGATATCGAACTTATTTTTTAAGTCGGAATAGACGAACGGTATTAATATCAATGTTGCGGCAAACCAGCGCCAGAAAGATAATCCGATCAGGGGTATTTCTTCACGCACACCGCGGGCAATAACAATACCAATCGCCCAAAATAATACAGTCGTCGCCAGCAAGACGTAAGCTTGCCTTACACTTATATCGTCACCTGATAGATTAAATATTTTTTTTAACATTGAAAACCTGAGGTTAGTTAATTATCTGTATTTACTATAAATAGTATCGACCCAATCTAATTTCCCCTGAAACTCATCAATAAGTTCCTGCAATTCACTGGGATATTCGTCTGGCCAATTCAAGCCATATTTCTCAGGCATACAAAATGGAGCGAGTAAGGATGCTGCTGCCAGATCTGCGCGAGTGAATTCGTTGCCGACAAGAAATTTATTATTTTGTAGGTGAAGGTATAATTTGTCTATTGCTGTTCCGAGGTGCTGACGAGATGCTTGCGTGGTTTCTTCATTAATTTTCATTAGTTCACGCATTTTAATTTTTAATTTTGGAAACATAAGGGGCAATATATATTTGCCATACCAGGGTCCATCCTGGGTGAAAAATGAAATCACGATATTCGGGTGCTCAAGTAATATGTGATAACAACAACGACGTATGTGAACACCAATCTCTTCATCTACATATTTCTCCCATTCCAGCGCCTCGTCTTTTAACTGAACATCTTTTGGAGTGAGGCTTTGCTGAGGAAACTTTTCATCCAGATAGGTGATTATGTCACTGGATCCCTGAACTATATTTTCATCGTGAAGCAGAACCGGGACCGAAGAGCGCTTTGCAATTTTTGTTGTTTTTAATGAATGCAAGCCGGGCAGCAAATTCCTAATTTCATACTGAAGCTGTTTGTGATCAAGCGCCCATCGAATCTTTTCGCAATAATGGGAAATAGGAAATTGATACAGTGTTAGCATGGCTTGCTCATGTTATGTGTTTGAAATATCTACTTTGGCATCAAAAGCAGCCTGGCCGACACTAAAAGGAAATATATTAATTGCACTGTCGGGAACAGCCCTGGCGCCTGAGGTTAAAGTATTGAAGCCGGGCCAGCCATCATGCATCCATACAACACCGGATGGGACTTTATCTGTGATCATGGCTAATGCATTACATGAACCCCTGTCATTGGAAATTAAAATCGCAGCTCCTTCTTCTATACCACGACTATCGGCATCTGCCTTTGATACCCATAAGGTAGGACCTTTTTCCAGTTTTTTGATCGAGGGCAGGGCGCGGCCATGATCATAAAAGGAATGAAAATGATTCAGAGTGCGGCCGGTACGTAACTCAAGTGGAAAATCGGAGTCTGGCCTTGCCTGGTACTCAGGTAGTGGTGAGACGCCATTTTCTTCTGCTACCTTTGAATAAAATTCGATTTTACCGGAAGGTGTAGTGTATTGATGATCAATGTGAGCAACGTGCGATATATCCAGTTCAACCAAACCACTACCTTTACGTAAACTATCTACGCTGGCGTGACCTGTACAGGGGTGATCAAGAACAGCATCAATATGTCCATGTTCGCCTTCCCATGGATAAAAATCGTCGACGTTCAATTTTTCCGCCAGGTCTTTAACAATTGATGACATCGATCGGGCTTCGCCAGCCGGCTGAAGAATTTTGTCCATCAGGTAGATATGTGTAGCCGTACCTTTAACACCCACATCTTCTAACCATGATGTTGCAGGTAAAACAATGTCGGCAAATTCACGCGCCGTGTCATTCATAAACAGATCGTGATGGACAACAAGGTCCATTTTTTCAAAACCTTTTCTAATGCGGTTTGCATCGGCAAAAGAAGACAGCATATTTGTGCCGAATAATAACATCGCACGTATTTGACCTGATTCGATAGCCTCGATTATCTGTGGCATCTGGTTCGGAACGTAATTGCCTGCGGGACGCGTGGTCGGGTCCATTATATGATTCAATCCAAAGCCATGCGCTGCGCCGGCATGACGAGGTCCCAGTCCCGTTCCTTCCTTTCCCGATTTTCCTGTCAATGCTGGCAGGCATGAAATAGCGCGGGCAGATTGCCATCCGTTTTCATCTTTGTACATGGAGCTGCCACCAATTACGATCATCGCCCGCTCTGTTTCGGCGTAAGATTTCGCGAGTGTTTTGATTCTTTCAGCGTCAATACCGCATATGGACGCTGCCCATTCAGGAGTCAGTGAGTCAAGGTGAGTCCGTAAAGGTTCAAAGCCGATAGTATTTGCTTTAATAAAGTCTTCGTCATGAAGGTCTTCACTGATGATGACATTCATCATGGCCAGTGCCATCGCCGCATCAGTTCCTGGCTTAACGATGAAATACTCATCTGCCATTTTGCATGCTTCGCTAATTCGCACATCGATAGCAATGACACGAGCACCTCGCTTTTTAGCTGCGGTGATATGACGGGTAGTGTTCGGTTGGCTGGCAACGTTGGCACCCCAGAGCACTATCATGTCAGCATTTTTGCCCATGTCTTCCTTGGTATTGGTTTGCATAATACCGGTCAGACCGAGACCGAAACCTCCAAGACCCCAGCAGATCATCGAAGGATCCCATACTTGCATGCCGTACATACAAGCGAGGCGGAGTGCTAGTTGGGCGTGAGCAAAACTTCCATAATCGTTTGCTATTGAACCATGCCCTGGCCATATAGCGATGGAGTCGTTGTCTACAGCTTTGATTTTTTTGGCGATAAAATCCAGAGCCTCATCCCAGCTAAGCTGTCGCCAGTTATCCGAACCTCTTTGCTCGCGAACCATTGGGTACAAAATCCGAGCATCATTACCAATAATTTCCTGTGCTGCCTGGCCTCGGACACAAAGGAAACCCTGGCTGTCCGGGTTTTCCTTATCACCGCGTATGTCGATTAGCTTATTATCTTCATGGGTAACAGTCATGCCACAAAATGTCGGGTGACAATTCATCGGACACATTGTTTTCGATGTTTGTTGTTTGGACATATTCATTTTCGTTAAAACCTTGAGTTTGATTAAAGCTTAAGTGGAACATCACCAGCATTCAGCAAGTATGAGCAGCTTATCATAATTCAAGTTTATGAATAGATTCAGAATATTATTTCAAGTTACTATAATGTTTTAACACTGCGTAAGATAAAAAAGAGGTGAAATAGTGATTAATATCGAACATCTAGCGCCGGATACCATATTTGATAGTAAACCCTATGGCTTTTCGCAAATAGTGATTAGTCGTGGCAGCCGCTTAATACATATATCAGGTCAGACTTCTAACGATAAGGATCTTAATATTATTGGCGAAGGTGATTTCGCTGCACAGGCGAAAGGTGCTTTTGATAATGTTGGACTGGCTATAGCAGCAGCCGGTGCTGAAATTGGAAATATCGTCCGTCTTAATATTTTTGTCGTTGATTATAAACTTGAATACCTCGACATTATCGGCAAAGCAACTACTGATTTTTTCGGCGAGTTAGCTCCTCCAGCTTCAACCATGGTGGGTGTACAGGCCCTGGCGCTTCCTCCATTGCTGATAGAGATTGAAGCAACAGCGGTTACAGATTAATGCTCAGCAGATTTTTCAGCGCCAATGCCGGTCATTGAACGTACAAACTGATCGCTGAATGCATCACGTTCTGCAAGTGCACTGTCGCTTTTATCAATTAAGGAGAAAACAACAAGACAAACAATTCCTGCGCTCATGGAAAAGAGGGCAGGGTATTTGTAAGGGAATATTGCTTCAGCATTGCCAAGCACGTCTACCCAGACAATGGGACCCAAAATCACCATGGTTACGGCAGATATTAATCCAACCCAACCACCAACCAGCGCTCCCCGTGTTGTTAGCTTTTCCCAGAACATGGAAAAAAATAAAATTGGGAAATTTGCACTGGCGGCAATAGCAAAAGCCAGGCCGACCATAAAAGCGATATTTTGTTTTTCAAATAGAATGCCTAGGAAGATTGCGGCAATACCAAGACCCACAGTCGCCAGTCGTGAGACGATGATTTCATTTCGCTCCGTAGCCTGTCCTCTTTTTATACAGTGTGCATAGAGATCATGGGAAACAGCAGCAGCTCCCGCAAGAGTAAGACCTGATACGACAGCGAGGATTGTTGCGAAGGCGACGGCGGAAATAAAGCCAAGAAATAAGTCGCCACCCATTGCCTTGGAGAGATGAATGGCTGCCATATTATTTCCACCAATTAGTGCGCCTGCCGCATCTTTAAATTCTGAGTTAGTTGAGACAAAAACGATTGCACCAAAGCCAATAACAAAGGTAAGAATATAAAAATAGCCAATAAAACCGGTGGCATAAAACACTGAGCGTCTCGCCTCTTTAGCATCCGGCACAGTGAAAAAACGCATTAATATATGCGGCAAGCCAGCAGTACCAAACATCAATGCAAGTCCGAGCGAAATTGCAGAAACAGGATCGGATACCAGTGTGCCTGGTCCCATTATCGCCGGGCCTTTCTTATGCACATCAACAGCCTCGGCAAATAGTGCAGCTATGGAAAAGTTCTGGTGATAGAGAACGAGAATCGCCAGTAATGTCGCACCTCCCAGTAACAAACATGCCTTTATTATCTGTACCCAGGTTGTTGCCAGCATGCCACCGGCACTGACATAGATAACCATTAAAACACCGACCATCACTACTGCATATTCATAAGGTAAACCAAACAGAACTTGTATAAGTTTTCCTGCGCCAACCATTTGCGCGATAAGGTATAACAATACAACAGCGAGAGAGCCACATGCTGCCATCAGGCGAATTGGTTTTTGTTGTAGTCTATAGGATGCTACATCTGAAAAAGTGTACTTACCGAGGTTTCGTAAGCGTTCTGCGAGTAAAAACAGGATCACTGGCCAGCCAACAAGGAATCCAATCGAATAAATCAATCCATCATAACCTGATGTAAATACCAGTGCGGAAATTCCAAGAAAAGAAGCGGCCGACATGTAATCACCGGCAATTGCCAGGCCATTTTGAAAACCGGTAATACCGCCTCCTGCAGCGTAATAATCTTTTGCCGTTTTTGTGCGTCGTGCAGCCCAATAAGTTATACCTAGCGTTGCGGCAACAAACACGAAGAACATTGAAATCGCAGTGACATTTACTGACTCACTCATGATGAAGACTCTCCTTCATCTGATGGCATGTTATTAACATGATCATGGGAAGCATCAATTACTTTTTGCATCAGTCCGTCATAAATATTGTTTGCACGATGTACATAGATACCGGTGATAAAAAAGGTAAAAAGGATAATGCCAATGCCGACTGGCAGACCCCAGGTCATGGTTGAGTTAGCAGACAGCGGAGTACCGAGCCATTCAGGAAAAAAAGCAATAACCAGGATAAAGCTGTAATAGACGATCATCATCAATGCTGCCAGTGACCAGCTCAATTTTGATTTCAGTGCTACCAGCTCATGAAATTTTTCATTACCACGGACGTGGTCATAATGGTGTTTGCTCATGTTCCCCCCGAATCTTTATTATTATCCCAGCTTTAATCGGCACAATGCTTATTTACCGTTTAACTTCTTGTATCACCGCATCCAGTCTACTCGCGAACAAAGTCTTTCACAATTTCAATTACGTCATTCCTTTTTGTCAGGGTAATAAACAACAGGAAGTCACCTGGTTTAGCCCATTCAAGTGCTTTCTTTACACCTTCAACAGGGCTAGTACTGTAGTCGATGTTTTTTTCCGGGAATCCTGTTGCCGTTATTGCGTCAGCAATAATCTTTGTGATTTCACTTGCTTCTCTGCCACGTTCGTAACCGGGTGTTTCACTGACGATCATTTGATCCGGATTGGCTATCATGGCCGCATTAACCAGATCTACTATAGCCTCATTACTTCGATCGCCTGCCTGTCCCATCAGAATGAGTAAGCGTTTGGACTGAATATTGGAGACAGTAGAGGCAAGTGCGGTCATAGCATGTTCATTATGGGCAAAATCAATCAGGATCTTGATACCCCTGGCTTCAAAATAATTCCCTCTACCGGGGTTTTCTTCGACAGCGCCGGTAAAATTGGTCAAACCCTGTTTGATAAACTTGTAATCAATGTGCAGGGCGCAGGCCAGGGCTACAACACCGAGCGAATTTTGCACGTTGTGGCGTGCCATACCGTTAAGGGTTATTGGTACATCGACGAGATCAACAACGGGTGTTTTGTTTCCTTCCTTGATATGAACTAATTGTTTATCAATTATAGTGACTGCTTCACCACCACTTTCAACATGACTGCGTATCACATCATTATCTATAGTTTCGGCAAACCAGATGATGCTTTGCTCAAGTCCCTCGGCATAATTCACAATACCTTTATCGTCCGCATTAAGAACTAGTGGTGAAGATGTCTTTAGTGCTTTGCGGACAATAAATTTTGCTTCAATTAACTCCGGTACCGTGTTTATGCCATAGTCACCAAGATGATCAGCGGCAACATTGGTGATTAGAACGGCGTCCGCCTCCGGAACACCGAGTCCGCGACGAAGTAATCCGCCCCGGGCAAGTTCCAGATAGGCTATTTCAATTCTTTCATCCCGCAGTAGCATTCTGGCGCCGCCCGGACCGGAATAATCACCTTCATCAATAATGGTTTCACCAACTTTTATATAATCAGTCGAGGTTAGTCCGGCATTCAGACCCGCAGTTTTCGCGATGAATGCAGAGAGTCGAACCGAAGTTGATTTACCATTGGTTCCGGTAATCAGTGCAATAGGCAGGGACGTGATCTCATTCCAGCGGATCTGATCTGGATCGGGCAATTGATCAACTGGCCACTGTCGACAGCCAGCACCTAAACCAAGGGAAACTAAATCGTC
>JABHFC010000022.1 GCA_018676275.1 Gammaproteobacteria bacterium
AACTGGTTACCAGAACGATAGAACCATGTAAGGTTGCGCTGAAGGATGCAGGATTGTCGACTTCCGAAATTACCGATGTAATTCTGGTTGGTGGACAAACACGTATGCCTAAAGTACAGGAAACAGTTGAGAAACTTTTTGGCAAGGAACCTCGCAGAGATGTTAATCCCGACGAAGCAGTTGCTTCCGGTGCCGCTATTCAGGCTGGAGTTCTTGGTGGTGACGTAAAGGATGTGCTGTTACTGGATGTGACGCCACTATCTCTTGGTATTGAAACCATGGGTGGTGTGATGACCAAGCTTATCGATAAGAACACCACGATCCCGACCAAAGCACAGCAGATATTTTCTACAGCTGAAGATGGCCAGACTGCCGTGACTGTGCATGTAATGCAGGGCGAAAGAGAAATGGCTACTGGTAATAAGTCGCTGGGTCGTTTTGATTTGGCAGATATCCCGCCAGCGCAAAGAGGTGTGCCACAAATCGAAGTTGCCTTCGATATTGATGCTAACGGTATCCTGAATGTATCTGCCACCGATAAGGCGACAGGTAAAGAGCAGTCCATTATCATCAAGGCTTCCAGCGGATTGTCAGATGAAGAAGTCGATGCGATGGTGAAAGATGCCGAGGCCCATGCCGAAGAAGATCGGATAGCAAGGGAACTGGTCGAAACACGCAACATGGCTGAGCAAATGATTCATGCCAGCAGAAAGTCTATCGAAGATCTTGGAGACAAGGTCGAAGAGCAGGAAAAGACGGATATTGAAGCGGCCATTGCTGAGCTCGAAGAGGTCAGCAAAGGTGATGACAAGGAAGCTATTGAAGAGAAGACCAAGAAGCTGACAGAAGTTGCAGGTAAACTGGCCGAACGTGCCTATGCACAAAATGCTGAGCAGGCCGAAGCAGGTGGACCAGAGGCAGGTGCCGAATCTGATGGAGCCAAAGATGAAAATGTTGTTGATGCCGAGTTTGAAGAGGTTGATGACGACAAAAAGTAAGACGTAATTGAACATGAAGTGCGGCAGTCATATGCTAAGCTAAAACTGCACGCTTCGTGTTGAATCACGAATATAGTGTTTTAAAAACCTGGCCCGGAAGAAATGAAAATTTCTTGCCGGGCTTGTTTGTGACAAGGAGTCTGTTAATCCAACAGGCTTTTGGAGATAGTGATTTAGGATGGCAAAACGAGATTATTATGAAATTCTTGGCGTATCAAAAAACGCCACGGAAGCGGAATTAAAAAAGGCTTATCGTCGCCTGGCGATGAAGCACCATCCTGATCGCAACCCGGACAACGAAGAATCTGAGGAGAACTTTAAGGAAGCCAAGGAAGCTCACGATGTTTTATCCGACGCACAAAAACGTGCGGCCTATGACCAGTTTGGTCATGCTGGAGTTGAAAATAGCGCTGGTGGTGGACCAGGTGGAGCCGGTTTTGGTGACATATTTGATAGTGTTTTTGGCGATATATTTGGCGGCGGCGGGGGCGGCGGTCGCGGAGGAGAGCGCGTCTATCGTGGTGCCGACTTACGCTATGAGTTAAGTTTAACTCTGGAAGAGGCTGTTGCAGGAACCACGGTCAAAGTTCGTGTGCCCAAGCATGTGAATTGTGAAAGTTGCGATGGTAGTGGTGCAAAGAAGGGTTCTTCTCCAGTCAGCTGTACAACATGTAACGGTGTCGGACAGGTACGTATGCAACAGGGTTTTTTCTCTGTGCAGCAAACTTGTCCAAAATGCCGCGGTGCAGGCAAGATGATTACCGACCCCTGTTCTAGCTGTAATGGACAGGGCAGAGTCAGAGATAACAAAACCATCTCAGTCAAGGTACCGGCAGGTGTCGATACTGGTGATCGCATTCGATTGTCGGGCGAAGGTGAAGCAGGTCAAAACCGGGGACCTTCCGGTGATTTGTATGTCGATGTTTCAGTTAAAGAGCACGCGATATTTACGCGTGACGATTCGAATCTGTATTGTGATGTGCCCATCAGTTTCGCAACTGCCACTTTAGGTGGTGAGATTGAGGTGCCGACTCTTGATGGTCGGGTTACTTTAAAAATTCCAGCTGAAAGCCAGACCGGTAAAATGTTCCGTTTACGTGCCAAAGGTGTAAAGTCGGTACGCGGTTCATCCAAAGGTGACCTGTTATGTCGGGTAGCAGTGGAAACTCCGGTGAATCTGAATAAGAAGCAAAAAGAATTGCTGAAGGAGTTTGAGAAGGCTATGGATAATGACAGTAAAAAACACAGTCCACGCGCTTCGACCTGGCTGGATGGAGTGAAAAAATTCTTTGATAATATGACTGAGTAGCGACAGAAAATAATTTAGCAGAACAAACGAGGATTGATGACAATGGTCAGAGTGGGTGTATGTGGTGCTGCAGGACGTATGGGAAAGACAATCCTCGAAGTCTGTCATGATACTGCTGAAGTCCAAATCGGTGCTGCGATAGAACATTCCGAATCGCCAATGTTGGGGATGGATGCAGGTGAGCTTGCTGGTATTGGCAGCCAAAACGTCAAAATTGTTGATGATATTAGTTCGGTTACTGATGATTTTGATGTGTTAATCGATTTTACTTTCGCTGATGCTACCATCAATAATTTAAAAAAATGCCAGGCCGCCGGTAAGCGTATGGTAATAGGCACTACTGGTCTGAGCGATGCACAAAAATCTGAAATTGAGCTGGCCGCTAATGATTGCGCCCTCGTTTTTGCCCCAAACATGAGTATAGGCGTAAATCTTTGTTTTAAATTAATCGAACTGGCCTCACAAATTATCGGTGAAGATACCGATATCGAAATTATCGAAGCTCATCACAACCAAAAGAAAGATGCTCCTTCCGGAACAGCTGTTCGCATGGGAGAAATTATTGCAGACACTTTAAATCGTGATTTGAAAGAGTGTGCGGTATATGGTCGCGAAGGAATTGGCGATGTCAGAGATAAAAAAACTATTGGCTTTGAAACTATTCGGGCAGGTGACATTGTCGGTGAGCATACAGTTATGTTTGCCTCGGCAGGTGAAAGAGTGGAGATCACTCATAAGGCGTCCAACAGAAAAACTTTCGCATCTGGTGCTGTACGAGCAGCCCGATGGATAATGGAAAAAGACAATGGACTGTATGACATGCAGGACGTTCTGGGTCTGTAGAATTATTAGTCATCACTAATTGATATCTTGTTATGAAGAATGAAGCCCCGCTTCTATTGCATAATGAGACAATCCAGCCTGAATGGATAGATTACAACGGTCACATGAATCTGGCTTACTATGTCCTGATTTTCGATCACGCTACCGATGCCTTTCTCGATTATATCGGGATGACCGAGCAATTTCGTAGTTCGCAGCAATCTTCAACATTTGCAGCAGAGCTTCATGTGACCTATGAGCAGGAAATAGGTGCCGGGGATGAGGTAAACGTTACGACTCAACTACTGGGCTTTGATGAAAAGCGTATTCATTATTTTCATCATATGTATAACAAACTGGATGGAAAGCTGGTAGCGACCAACGAACTTATGAGCCTGTATATGGACATGAAACAAAGACGTGTAGGTGTTATGCCCACGTCTATACAGGAAAAGCTCGGCGACATTCAAAAAGCACATAATGTATTAGCGAGGCCCGAACAGGCAGGTAGAGTGATTGGGATCAGTAAAAAATCCAATTAAGCGGTCAAGCTCTGAATTGTAGACAAATTCATCTATACTCAACCTATAAGATGAAATAATAAAATGATGGACCAATAAGATAACTTTTTCTTCGTGACATTCTTCCAGAGAAAATAATGCGACGCATACCAGCAATAAAATCAGTAATGACTGCCTTTCCTTATTCGGTTGATATCAGCGAAACGATTGAGTACGCCCAGGATTTTTTAAAGCAGCATGAACTTAGACATTTGCCGGTAACAGATCAGAATGAATTGTTAGGCGTCATTTCTCAACGTGATATTAATTTTTTTCTACTTCAGGATAGTGGCGAAAAAGAAAAAAAAGTGTCGGATATCCCTTTGGATAACAAATACGTTGTAGATTTGAACGAGAGACTCGATCACGTACTACGTACCATGGCAGATAAGCGACTGGATTCCGCCCTGGTGACGAGAAATGGAAGACTAGTGGGAATATTCACCTCAACTGATGTGTGCAGAAGCTATGCCCGCTATCTTGATGATCAGTTTGGACCGCCAAATGGCGACGAGGCTGCCTGACTTACTTAACTCTGAACTCATAAATACATCAATGGCCATACCATTTTGGTTAAAGCTGTCAATTGTGATAGCGCTCGGTATTTTGTTTGGTATCTGGTTTGCCGGAGAATCTACCCGTAAACTGGATTCTGATTATTTACTGGTGACTATCCACAAGAACATGCAGCGGACCACCACGCTTCTGGCGGAATTGATAGCCGAACCCATTGTCACTGGCGATACGGCTTCAACGGAGGCAACTATTTCTCAATATGTAAGGGGATGGCCAGAGATTAGCTATGTCCATGTTCTTGATGAAAATGGACACTTTGTTACTGACTGGCAAAAAAGTACCCGGTCATTTGGTCCCGGAATACGCAAGTTCGAACAGGTAATAGAATACGGAGATCAGAATTTCGGTATTTTGTCTTTGTATGCTGATATGAATCCCGTACTTTCAGCTGTGGAACAACATATTAGCCGTAGCAGGCGACAATCAGGTTTCATATTGCTTTCAATAACCATGTTCATTGTATTTTTTGTCAATTTTTTTGCCTTCAAAGGTACACACGTGGAATTACCCACGGATGACTAAAAAGGTGTCTGTAGTAGAGCAAATTGCGAGCTGTCATCAACAGCTGGATGAAATATTTTTACTGCACCAGGAAGCCCTGATACAGGGGCAGTTACAGGACGCGAGCAGCATACTCAAGGCCTATAACGCCTGCCATACTGTACATATGCAGTTTGAAGACGAGGTGCTGCTACCAAAATACGCCAGTCTGGAAGAACAGGGGAAATGGGGTGCAACTTTATATCAACAGGAGCATCATAAAATACACAATCTATATGAGAAAATTGAACAGGGGTTACTGTGGTTGATGGAACAGTCTTTAAATTCTTCACAATTACGTCGAAACATAATTAACCTTCTGGATCGGGAAAAAAGTTTTAAAGGTTTGTGCGAACACCATCAGGAAAGAGAAGAATCTTCATTGTTGATAGAACTGGACAGACAGGTAAACAATGAGTGGAGAGAGGAGAAATTGAATTTATTTTTACAACAATGGCAACAAACCATGGATAAAGAGATGGAAGAAATTAAGGACCGGATCTAGTTGAGGTACTTGTGCGGATAACGACCTATAAAAATAATGCATCAACAGAATCAATGAAGAAAATAATATTACCTGGAATATATGTATGTGTTTACTTTCTGTTTTCTACTCCGCTAATTGCAGAGACAATTAGTATTGATTCGAAAAAATCACTTTGTCTTGCTGAGGCGAATAATAATAGTGTTCATTTGCAGCAGGGACTGGAAAACTGGATAAATTTAGAGCGACGCGAGAGCCAACAGGCGTATGAACACAGGATCAATGAAATTGAAGCAAACGGAGGTGTATTTGATGGAGCAATGCTCCCCGAGCTGATAGGTCTTGGTATCCTTCACCAGGAACAGCTTAATCATGAAGAAGCGGCAAATGCTTTTCAACGGGCTCTGTATATTATTCGAGTCAACGAGGGTCTCTACAGTACCAAACAACTACCTGTCATCGATTTTCTTATAGAGAGCAATACTTCTCGTCAGGAGTGGAAACAGGTCGCTGATAGTTATGACATGATGTACTGGTTATATCGACGGAATTATGCAGACGATGATCCAAGACAGCTAAATACCTTAAAACGTTTACGTAGATGGTATATGGAGTCGTACAATAAAAAGACAGGTCGTAATCTGGAACAGCTTTTTACCAGTGCAGAGGATGTATACGAGAAGGCTATTAAAATAATGTGGAATTGCTCTAATGGAAACGCACAGGAAACAATGTGCTTTTGGCATAAATCCTGTTGTCAGGATGCTTTACCTTTACAGGAGGTTTGTCCGCTAGATTTGAAAAAATAAGCAAGACTTTTGATTTTCGATAATCATATCGATATAAAATTGTGAACACACTTATGAGAAGATATTGTGTAAATCTGCTGGCTCTGATTGCTATCTTTATCTCGGGTATTGTTTTTTCAGCAGAAGGAGAGGGCGAAGCAGAATTCGAATTAGACACTGAAGTTTTGGAAGTACAGTGGCAGGTATACCAGATAAGGTTTTTTTACAGAGGTCTTACGGCTTATTACACATGTGGAGGTATTGAAGGAGTACTAAGACGGTTATTATTATTGTTGGGTGCCCGATACGATGCTCGTGTGGAAACGAATTGTATTGACTCGCGAAATTTGAGAAATGATTCTGTAAGAAAATTACGAAGAGCTCAAATAGTAAAACTTGCCTTCGCTATGCCTGTTCCAGCGGATAAAACTGATACTAGTCGTGAAATTATGTCGGCAAAATGGCAGGAAACAAGTATTACCGGGAATCTTGCCAGGTATTTAAGTGCGGCCGACTGTGAATTATTGCAGCAATTCCAACGTGATGTATTACCTCTATTGATGGTGAAAAATAAAGTAAAAAATTTACATTGTACTGACAATCAACACAATATTGATTTTATGAAGAATCGACGCTCTTTAAGAATGAAAATGACAGCACTAAAAGTCATAGAGAAAACTGAATTGGAAGAAGGACGTAATAATTCTAAATAGGGTGTCGAAAATGAGAACGCTAATGGTTTATATGTCACCTCTTCATATTCTGTTCGCACACAGATTTATCAAGCTCCTGACAATTTGCCTGATTTGCATAACAATCATTGGAACTGCTGCACCAGTAAAATCTGAAATACTGGAAGCTCAGTGGGAGGTAAAACAGGTAAGATTTCGCTTTATTGGTATGTCCACAGCTTATACCTGTGACAGCATGGAAAATATTTTGAAGCGACTGTTGCGCTTATTGGGGGCGAGAGACGATGCGCGAGCAGAGTCAAGATGTATAGGTAATAATGGGCCAACCAGGGTTCATCGGGTAAAGCTAGCCTTCGCCATTCCCAGGTTGGCGGATAAAACAGATATATCACGAGAAATAGTTCCGGCCGAATGGCAGGAAGTCAGAATAACGGGTAGATCAAGTCGGCATCTGGATTCAGGCGATTGTGAATTGATAGAACAGTTTGATCGCCAGGTATTACCGCATTTTCAGGTAAGTAAATTGAATAAGAGGATACGTTGTGTTCCCTCCCGCAGTGAATTCAATAATGTCAGGCTAAAATTGAATGTTTTGAAGGTTCTGGAGAAAACAGAACTGGAAGATGCAAATATGACTGAATCTAAAGATATTTCACAAGACAATAACAGGTAAGTAAATGCAATCCGCAATAATAATTGGTGTAGGACCGCTTC
>JABHFC010000190.1 GCA_018676275.1 Gammaproteobacteria bacterium
CCCCACCGCCTGATGCTGCATGATGGCCTTACCAAAACTCATTCGTTCATTTGCATAAGCAATTGCATACTCCAAAGCTGATCGCGCCATACCAACACTTTGCGCAGCGATTCCAATACGTCCCTGTTCAAGATTAGCCAAAGCAATACGATAACCTTCACCTTCTTCACCCAGACGGTATTTTTCTGCTACCTGCATCTCATCAAAAGAAAGTGAACAGGTATCCGAAGCCTTTTGTCCCATTTTCTCTTCAACAGCTGCCACTTTATAACCAGGTAAATCGGTCGGCACCATGAATGCGGTGATGCCTTTCTTACCGGCTTCAGGATCTGTTACTGCAAAAATAAGTGCAGCTCCTGCTATTTGCCCTGAAGTAATAAACTGCTTGCTACCATTTAGCGTGTAGCTTCCATCTTTGTATACGGCTTTGGTTTTTAAAGCTGCCGCATCTGATCCGGCCTGTGATTCAGTTAAACAAAACGCACCTATCTTTTCGCCTTTTGCCAATGGTACTAAAAACTCTCGTTTTTGCTCTTCGCTTCCTTCTTTTAACAAGGCTGCGCAAACCGGTGCGTTATTGACACTCATGATGGTTGATGTAGCACCATCTCCTGCTGCTATTTCTTCCAGCGCCAATGCATAAGACACGTAGTCGCTGCCAACACCACCCCACTCTTCCGGCACAGTCATTCCCATAAAGCCCAACTCTCCCATCGCATGCAACACGTTCATGGGTACCTGTGCCTGTTTTGACCATGCATCTGCATTAGGTGCTAACTGTTCCTGTGCAAACTCCCGTGCAGCATCGCGGATCATTTGTTGTTCTTCAGTAAGAATCACTTCCGGCTACTTCCCTTAAATTTAAACTATTTCCAGAGCGATAGCCGTGGCTTCACCACCGCCAATACACAAACTGGCGATACCCTTTTTTAGTCCTTTTTCTTTCAAGGCTGCAATCAGAGTTACCATGATGCGTGCTCCTGATGCACCGATAGGATGACCCAGTGCACAGGCGCCGCCATTCACATTCACTTTTTCATGTGGAAGTTTAAGATCATGCATCGCAGCCATCGTCACAACAGCAAAGGCTTCGTTAATCTCAAATAAATCCACGTCGTCCACGGACCAGCCTGCCGCTTTCATTACATTAGTCATGGCGCCAACTGGTGCCGTAGTAAACCAGGCAGGTTCATGGGCAAAGGTTTGATGGGCAAGCAACCGAGCGATCGGTTTCAAGCCTCTTTTCTCAGCTTCAACTTCACTCATCAGTATCATCGCAGCCGCTCCATCTGAAATGGAACTTGAGTTGGCGGCGGTTACCGTGCCATCTTTGGAAAATGCGGGTCGAAGTTGAGGTATCTTGTCGACCTTTGCATTACCAGGTTGTTCGTCGGTATCTACTGTCACCTCACCCTTTCGAGTTTTGATTGTGACAGGCACAATTTCTTCAGCGAATTTGCCTTCCGTAATCGCATTTTTCGCCCGATTCACAGATTCAATAGTGTAGTTGTCCTGATCTTCTCGACTGAATTCATACTTACCTGCAGTGGCTTCAGCAAAAGTACCCATTAATTGCCCTTTGTCATAGGCGTCTTCCAGACCATCAAGAAACATATGATCCTTAACCTGTCCATGACCGAGTCGCATTCCGGCTCTTGCATTGGGTAATAAGTAAGGTGCGTTCGTCATACTTTCCATACCACCTGCAGCAACAACACTTGCTGAACCAGCCTTAATAATATCCATACCCAACATGACGGCTTTCATGCCGGAACCACAAACTTTGTTGATCGTGGTCGCACCGGTACTTAAAGGCATACCGGCACCCAGTGATGCCTGCCTTGCAGGTGCCTGACCAACACCAGCTGGTAACACACAACCCATAATTGTTTCGCTCACATCCTCGGCTGCAACCTGGCTTCTTTCCAAAGCGGCTGCCAGAGCCTTTGCTCCAAGATCAGATGCTGTCATGTCTGACAGTGAACCCTGCATACCACCCAGTGGTGTACGGGCCATACCTACTACAACTATTGAATCACTCACATTATTCTCCTGCATTAATATATCGATACTCTTATCTAGCCCACTCTTGTTCACGTAATTCTATACGCCGAATTTTGCCACTAACCGTTTTCGGTAATGAATCAACAAATTCAAGTTTACGGGGATACTTGTAAGGTGCAGTCACACTCTTAACGTGGTTCTGCAATTCTTTCATCAACTCATCGCTTGCTTCGAAGCCGGGCGCTAAAATTACGAAGGCTTTAACAACTTCTCCACGGGTTTCATCGGGACTGGAAACAACAGCTGATTCCGCCACCGCCTCATGTTCAATTAGCGCACTTTCAACCTCAAACGGTCCGATACGATAACCGGCCGAAAGAATCACATCATCAGCACGACTGACAAACCAGAAATAACCATCTTCGTCCTTGTAAGCACGATCACCAGTAAGGTACCAGTCGCCCTTGAATGTCTCCGCTGTTTTCTCCGGGTTATCTTTATATTCCCTGAATAGACCCTGGGGCCGTTCTGGCTTTACCTTTACAGCAATATCTCCTTCGGTATTTGCTGCGACAGGATTACCGTCGTTATCTATAACACAAAGATCAATACCCGGCGCTGGTTTACCCATGGAACCAAAACGCGGCTCAATACAGGGAAAACTACCGCACAATATAACTGTTTCTGTTTGCCCATAACCGTCTCGAATTGTAATACCCGTTGCTTCTTTCCATATCTCGATGATTTCAGGGTTCAAAGGTTCACCTGCACCAACACTGTGACGAAGAGTGTCAAATTTATATTTTTTCAAATCCTCTAACACAAGCATCCGATAAATGGTTGGTGCTCCACACATTGTTGTGATGGGAAATTGTTCGATTAATTCGAGCGTCCGTTTAGCACTGAAACCCGCCGCGTGATGTACAAAAATTGTCGCACCACAATTCCAGGGCCCGAAATAACTACTCCATGCAGCCTTGGCCCAACCGGTATCACTTATGTTCCAATGCAGATCATCTGCAGAAAGATCCAACCAGTAATTACCTGTTGTCTGATGACCAATACCGTAACTATGAGCGTGAATACACATCTTCGGATAACCGGTCGTGCCTGAAGTGAAATAGCACATCGCATTCTCATCACTATCCGTATCTGCTGTTTCAAATTCGTCACTGGCATCTACCATAACTGACTGATACGCCGTCCAATCTGTGCGTTCAGCATCTATAACAAGTTTTGCCCTGATACTCGGACATTCGTTAATAACCTCGTCGAGTTTTGAAGCATTTGCATCGTCAGTGATAACACAGGTCGCACCTGCTGCATTGATACGGTAGCTTAAATCCTTTGCTGAAAGTTGAGTGGTACCCGGTGAAATAACAGCTCCCATACGTAAGCTGGCGGTAAATACCTCCCACCATTCAATATTACGACCAAGCATAAGTATGATGGTATCGCCACGTTGAACACCCAGCTCAACTAATACATTTGACAGCTTCTTCGATGCCGATGAAATATCGTTAAAAGTACGCTTTAGTTCGTTACCATTATCATCGATCCATATCATGGCCAGCTTGTTTGCATCTTGACTCGCCCAGTGGTCGATTACATCCCGGGCAAAATTATATTTCTCTGGTCTTTCCCAACTAAATGAAGCATAGGTGTCTTCATAATTACTCATATTGTGTTCAGTCATACTTATTTCCCGGTTTTCTATAATTAGATGTAATTGAAAGCGGTGGAACTAGGCCGTTTCTTTTTCCTGTAGCCCCAATTCGTCAATCATGAAGTCACGCATGGCAAATTTTTGAATCTTGCCGGTTACTGTCATGGGAAAATCTTCTACAAACTTTATATAGCGCGGCACCTTGTAATGGGCTATTTGTCCTTTACAAAAATTCTTTATCTCTTCTTCGTCTGCCTGCAAATCAGATTTGAGTTTAATCCAGGCGCAAATTTCTTCGCCGTACTTGTCATCAGGTACACCAAATACTGAAACATCCTGCACCTTATCATTCGTGTAGATGAATTCTTCGATCTCGCGCGGATATACATTTTCGCCACCGCGGATAACCATATCTTTTACGCGACCAACAATATTACAGTAACCTTCGTCATCCAGTATCGCCAGATCACCAGTGTGCATCCAGCCTTCAGCGTCTATTGCTTCCTCGCTTCTCTCATCGTCATCCCAGTAACCAGTCATAACACTGTAACCTCTTGTGCAAAACTCACCCTTTTCACCTCTTGCTACAGTCTCACCCTGTTCATTAATAATTTTTACTTCAACGTGCGGATGAACACGACCCACTGTTGAAACCCGTCTTTCCATTGGGTCATCAGTACTACTCTGGAAACTGACCGGACTGGTTTCTGTCATACCATAGGCGATAGTTACTTCTGACATATGCATGTCATCAAATACTTTTTTCATTATTTCAATAGGACAGGAAGCGCCCGCCATGCAACCGGTGCGCAAACTCGTCATGTCGTAGTTTTTAAACTCAGGATAATCCAGTTCAGCAATAAACATAGTCGGCACACCAAAAAGGGCTGTGCATTTTTCTTCTGAGATAGTTTTTAGTGTCGACTCTGGATCAAAACCATCATTAGGAAACACCATACAGGCGCCATGTGTTACACAATTCAGACTGCCCATGACCATGCCAAAACAGTGATAAAGAGGAACCGGGATGCATAATCGATCTTGTTCCGTGAATTTCATTGCTTCACCAACGAAATAGCCATTATTGAGGATATTTTTATGGGTCAATGTCGCGCCTTTAGGCGAACCGGTGGTACCACTGGTGAACTGAATATTAATTGGCGATTCGGCTGTAAGGCCACTGCTACAATCTCTAAGTCTTTCGAGAGATTCTTCATTTGCGGCTGCGGATATATCTTCGAAATTCAGAAAGCCATCTGATTTTTCCTCACCCAGACGAATTAAGCATTGTAAATGAGGTAGCTTCGCTGATTTCAGTTCGCCTGCCTTACTCGTCTTTATTTCCGGAGCAAGTTGATAAAGCATATCGATGTAATCACTACTCTTAAACTGCGCCGCTGTGATTAGACCTTTACAGCTTACTTTATTAAGAACATATTCCAGTTCATGTAAACGATATGCCGGGTTGATATTGACCTGAATGATCCCTGCTTTCGCTGTTGCGTATTGCGCAACTATCCACTCGCTACAATTAGGCGCCCAGACACCGACTCGATCACCAGCCTGAAATCCCAGTGACAACAGACCTGCCGCAAAATCATCAACCTTTTTGTTTAATTCTGCATAACTCCAGTTTATTGATTGATGCCTGACAATAAGAGCGGGCCTGTCCGCATATTTGTCGGCAGCCGCATCCATGGCCTCACCAATTGTCTGCTTCAGAAGAGGTAAGTCTGTGTTCCCACTAACGATACTGAGTGCTTTAGCCATAAATAACTAACCTGAAATATTGGATTTGGAAAATATATACTTGCAAGAATCGAATAGTTTTTCTATAGTTTACGTTAACGTCAACTTTTTGCAAATACCAATGAACCAGACATACTCCATTAATACCCTCTCCAGGGACTTCGAGATAACCCCGAGAGCCCTGCGTTTCTATGAAGACAAGGGTATTCTCAGTCCCGAGCGCCGCGGTACCACACGCATTTATTCTGAACGGGACAGAACCCGTTTGAAATTGACACTCCGTGGCAAACGACTGGGGCTAAAACTGGAAGAGTGTCGAGAAATCATAGACATGTATGACCCCTCCCAGTCAGATGATTCACTCCAGTTATTGCGCTTATGCGAAAAAATCCGTGAACATCGAGCCAGTTTACTGACTAAAATCAAAGATATAGAGGAGACGATGCGAGCTATGGATGATGTCGAAGGAAAGTGTCTGGGCAAGCTGTTAAAGAACGCAGCCTGAATCGTTGTACATCCCATATGATTGACGTGAACGTAAACTATTAGGAAATCAAATGAGCAATACATTATATCCGTCATTAAATTTCGACCTCGGTGAGACAGCCGACATGCTTAGAGAATCAATTTTTAACTTTGCCCAGAGCGAGATTGCCCCACAGGCAGCGGAGATAGATCAGAACAATGAATTTCCTCAGCCGCTTTGGAAAAAACTGGGTGAAATGGGCTTACTGGGTATTACCGTTGAAGAAGAATACGGTGGCGCTGGTATGGGTTACCTGGAACATGTTGTTGCGATGGAAGAAATCAGTCGTGCTTCAGCTTCGGTTGGCCTCTCCTATGGTGCCCATTCAAATCTTTGTGTGAACCAGATCCGACGTAACGGTAACGAAGCGCAAAAACAAAAATATTTACCACGGCTAATCAGTGGGGAACACCCTGGTGCTCTGGCCATGAGTGAACCGGGTTCCGGCTCAGATGTTGTCAGTATGCGTCTTCGTGCTGACAAAAAAGGTAACCATTACATTCTGAATGGTAACAAGATGTGGATTACGAATGGTCCTGAGGCAAAAACTCTGGTGGTCTATGCGAAAACCGATACCAATGCAGGCCCCAAAGGTATTACCGCCTTTATTATTGAAAAAGATTTCAAAGGGTTTTCCACTGCACAAAAACTGGATAAGTTAGGCATGCGAGGATCAAACACCTGTGAACTGGTATTCGAAGATTGTGAAGTCCCGGAGGAAAATATTCTGGGTAAAGAGAATGAAGGTGTGCGCATATTAATGAGTGGTCTTGACTATGAACGTGCAGTACTGTCCGGCGGCGCAACAGGTCTTATGCAAGCCTGTATGGATGTAGTTGTTCCTTATGTGCATGAACGAAAACAATTCGGTACAGCTATTGGTGAGTTTCAATTGATGCAGGGCAAACTGGCTGACATGTATACAACGATGAACGCTTGTAAGGCTTATGTTTATGCAGTTGCGAAAGCATGTGACCGTGGCGAAACAACTCGTAAAGATGCGGCGGGTGTTATTCTTTATGCAGCAGAGAAAGCAACATGGATGGCGCTGGAGTCCATCCAGGCTTTAGGTGGTAACGGCTATATTAACGAATATCCTACCGGTCGTTTATTACGCGATGCAAAACTGTACGAAATTGGTGCGGGTACCAGCGAGATACGTCGAATGTTGATTGGTCGTGAATTGTTCGCAGAGTCAATGTGAAAACCAGATTAAGAGATTATAGAAATGCTCAAGCCCGTCATTCCCGCGAAAGCGGGAATCCAGTTAAACAAGAAACCTTTATATTGACTGGATCCCCGCTGGAGTTTATGCCCGGAGGGGTGCGGGGATGACAATGACAAAAATAGTTGCGCAAAAACTAATATGACAATATTAAAAACATCTATTAATGCCCGTTCAGAAGATTTCCTTGGCAATAGCGAAGCAATGCAAAGCCTGGTTACTGATCTTCAGGAAAAGGTTAAACAGACCGCTACAGGTGGCAGTGATAAAGCCAGAGAAAAACACGTAGCTCGCGGTAAGCTACTGCCTCGCGACCGTATTCGCAATTTGCTGGATCCGGGCACACCCTTTCTCGAGTTCTCACAACTGGCTGCAAATGGACTGTACAACGATGAGGTCCCTGCCGCTGGCGTTATTACCGGTATCGGACGGGTCAGTGGTCATGAATGCATGATTGTTGCTAATGACGCTACTGTCAAAGGCGGTTCTTACACGCCGATGACAGTAAAAAAGCATGTTCGTGCACAGGAGATAGCAGAAACCAATCACCTGCCCTGCATCTACCTGGTAGATTCCGGTGGCGCTTTTTTGTCAGAGCAGGATGGTGTATTTCCGGATCGAGATCACTTTGGTCGTATCTTTTATAACCAGGCCAACATGTCTGCCAAAGCTATTCCACAAATTGCGGTTGTAATGGGATCCTGCACTGCAGGTGGCGCCTATGTGCCAGCAATGTCTGATGAAAGTATTATTGTAAAAAATCAGGGCACTATTTTTCTGGGTGGTCCACCACTGGTCAAAGCCGCTACCGGTGAAGTTGTCTCTGCAGA
>JABHFC010000191.1 GCA_018676275.1 Gammaproteobacteria bacterium
ACTGGGGAGCACAGGTGATTATTTCCCTGTTTAGCGCCTTGCCTTTTATTGGCGAAGAGTTATCACTGTTTATACGAGGCGATTTTGTTGTTTCGGATGTGACTTTGAATCGATTCTTCTCTTTCCATGTGATTGCTGTACCGCTGGTTATTTGTGGACTGGTGGCGGCGCATATTCTCGCATTGCATGAAGTTGGTTCTAATAATCCTGATGGTATTGAGATTAAATCGAAAAAAGGTGCAGATGGAAATCCTCTCGATGGCATACCATTCCATCCCTATTACACGGTAAAAGATATCGTCGGCGCGGTGGTCTTTTTTATCTTCTTTGCAGCGGTTATGTTTTTTGCACCGGAGATGGGTGGCTATTTCCTGGAGCATGCCAATTTTGTGCCTGCCGATCCCTTGAAGACGCCAGAACATATCGCACCGGTGTGGTATTTCACGCCCTTTTACGCAATATTGAGGGCGATACCGAACCAGTTGGGTGGCGTTATCGCGATGGGACTGTCGACCACCATATTTTTCCTCTTGCCGTGGCTGGATCGTAGTCCGGTAAAATCAATTCGTTATCGTGGCTGGATGTACAAGTTTGCCCTGGCATCTTTTACCGTCAGCTTCCTGGTGTTGGGATGGTTAGGCATGCAGCCTGTCACAGTACTCTTTACCTGGATGGCCCGGTTTTTCTCAATGGTTTACTTTCTTTTCTTTATCCTGATGCCTATTTACACGAGTTATGATAATGACAAGCCTGTACCGGAAAGGGTGACATCATGAGAGCAAGTATAATTTTATTTTTTGTTGGAGTTTTGGTCAGTGCTCCCGTGTTATCAGCATCCGGGGGCGTCAAATTAATGCATGCCAATACGGATCTGTCTGATCAAGATTCATTACAACGTGGCGCCGCTACCTTTGTTAATTACTGTCTTAGCTGTCATTCAGCTGCCTACATGCGATTCAATCGCATTGGTGAAGATCTTGGGATTAGCGATGAAGTTCTGAAAAGCAACCTGATGTTCGGCACAGAGAAAACCGGCGAGACGATGACTATTGCCATGACAAAACAGGATGCCGAACAGTATTTCGGTGGCGCTGTACCTCCGGATTTGTCAGTGACAGCTCGTGCTCGTGGTGTGGACTGGTTGTACTCTTATTTCATGACATTTTATCGTGACCCGTCGCGTCCCTTCGGTGTGAATAACCTGACGTTCAAAGACGTAGGCATGCCACATGTATTGTGGGAGTTACAGGGCTGGCAAAGGCCTGTCTATGAAGAAAAGCATGGCGCAAGCGGTGCTTCCAATAAAATAGCCCATTTAGAAGCCGAAACAGAAGGTTCACAAACACCCGAAGAGTACGCGAGAACGGTACGAGACCTGGTTAATTTTATGGACTATATGGGTGAGCCGATTAAATTGAAAAGACAGAAGATCGGATTCTGGGTAATTTTTTATCTTTTGATTTTCTTGTTACCTGTCACTTATTTTCTGAAAAAGGAATATTGGAAAGACGTCCATTAAGTCAGTTTTTATTCTTATTAATTCAACAACTTCTTTGTAGTCAACATAGGGGAATTTTATGGTGAGTGTAGCCAACAGGCGCTCAGTAATGGTTTTATATTCGGATACTTTAAGTCCCATTGGGCATGCTGTCCGTATTGTATTAGCAGAGAAAGATATTAATGTAGAAATAAATTACATCGCCGAAGATCAACGTCCGGAAGAGTTGAATGATCTGAATCCCTACAATACGGTGTTGACTCTGATAGACAGAGATCTGGTTTTATATGATGCCGAAATAATCATGGAATATCTGGATGAGCGTTTTCCGCATCCTCCTCTAATGCCTGTTGACCCGGTTAGTCGTGCCAGCAATCGACAGGTGCGTTTTCGACTGATAACAGATCTTTACTCGCTGCTTGACGATCTTGAAGGTGATGATGAGAATGCTGCTGCTAACGCCAGGAAAAGTCTTCGTGATCACCTCACGGCGATTGCACCAGCGTTTACTCAAAAACCCTATTTCATGTCAGATGAATATTCGTTGATCGATTGTTTATTGGCACCACTGCTGTGGCGTATTGATCATTATGGTGTGAAGCTACCTGCTTCTGCGAAGATTCTTACTCAATATTCAGAAACTTTGTTTGAACGTGAAGCCTTTAAAACCAGTTTGTCTGAACCAGAAAGTGAATTACGCCTTTAGGCCTGCCTGTCAGGTTCTCTGGTGTGGATAAAGTGATTCGATTACCGGTTACCGATGATATGACTTCAACTCGTCCCTATCTGCTACGCGCACTGTATGACTGGATAGTAGATAACGATTTAACACCACATGTCCTGATCGATGCTACAGCCGAGCAGGTTGAAGTGCCGCAGCAATTTATTGAAGATGACAAAATTGTTTTAAATATCAATCCTGGTGCGATACGCGATCTGGATATTGCTAACGACTTTCTTAGTTTTAGTGCGCGATTTTCGGGTAAACCCGAGTATATTCTGGCACCCATAAGCGCAGTTCTGGCAATTTATGCCAAAGAGAATGGCAAAGGAATGCTATTTCCGGAAGACGAGGATGAGAAGGAAATTGACGAAACTGCTCAGAATCAGGAACAACCTTCAGAAATAAAAAAACCGCATTTAACAATCGTAAAATAGTTCAGACGCGATTTTCTTCTAAAGATTCTGCCTAAGAGTCTGTCGGATTTAGGATGTCCTGCTACGGTAAAGCCGGACTTGGCCCTTTTATCCGCAATTTTTCGTTAAAGAGAACCACTATTCGCCTCAAAATTGCGCATAAAATGACTCAAACCGGTCTTTCCCTCGCGACGAACACCTAAATCCGACAGACTCCTAGGATTATTTCTCCTTGAATTCAGAATTACTCCTTGCTGCTATATTGAAAAAGCTTGACTACTTTTTGTACACCACCAGTCTGACGGGCAATTTCCGTCGCTTTATCGGCATCTTCCCTGTTTAGCAAACCCATTAGATAGACAACACCATTTTCAGTAACAACTTTCACATGCGTGCCATCGAGATTTTTTTCCGCGATAAGTTTGGTTTTTACCTTTGTTGTGATCAGCGTATCGCCGCTACGTGACATGAGTGAGCTGGGACCGGCAATGGTTAACTCATCATGAACGTGACTAACTTTGGGAATATTCCTTATGATTTCAATTACTCGTCGCCTCAAATCTTCAGTTGGGGTTTCGCCGCTGACAAGCACAATTGTATTAAAGCTGGTTACATTAATATGTATCTGGCTGCTTAAGTCCTTCTCATCTGATATCGCCTTTAAACTTTTTAATTCAATGGCTTCATCTTCTATGAAAGTACCAGTAGTACGTCGGTCGTGCGCGGCACTGGCACCGGTAGCTGCCCCACCGACAACTACGGCGGCGCATGCATTTAGAAGAGTTAAAATTCCCAAGAGGGCGATCAATTTTACGTTTTTCATAACTAAGTCTCCTGTCCAAGCAAATGACGATCAATAAGATCGCAAATTGAATGAATAATCATTAAGTGTACTTCCTGAATTCTTGCAGTGGACCAACTGGGCACACGGATTTCAATATCTGTTTCCCTTACCAGGTCAGCTATCTGACCGCCTTCGCAACCGCTCAGAATTATCACACCCATTTCCCGGTCATGTGCAGCATCAATTGCGTGCACAACATTATGTGAATCACCACTGGTACTTATAGCCAGCAAAACGTCACCAGGCTGCCCAAGTGCTCTGACCTGTCTTGAAAAGATATCGGCGAATTGATAATCGTTGGCAATGGAGGTGAGAGTTGATGTATCTGTAGTTAGCGCGATAGCTGGCAAACCAGGTCTCTCCATCTCAAATCTATTTAGCATTTCTGATGAAAAATGCTGAGCGTCGCCAGCAGAACCACCGTTGCCACAACTGAGTATTTTTCCTTCGTTCAGTAAACAATTGGTCATTAGTTCCGCAGCAGCGACGATAATCGGTGCCAATTGACCACTTGCTTCAGTCTTGAGCTGGATACTTTCGTTAAAATTATCTAAGACGCGTTGAAC
>JABHFC010000192.1 GCA_018676275.1 Gammaproteobacteria bacterium
TATCCGTTAGAATATGTATATTGATGTTCGGATGCATTTCCATGAATGTTTGAAGCATTTCACTAAACTGTTGGGAGATAAAAGCAGAACCCAGGGCCAGGTAGATGTTACCTGTACGCATATTTTTTAATTCTTCAATTTTCGATAGAAAGACTTCTTCCTGGGAAAGCTTGTCACGGTAATGGAGGTACGCCGCTTCCCCAGCCTCGGTCAGCTTGATGCGTCGACGGCCTTTTTCAATCAGGGCAATACCCAATTCTTTTTCAAGTTCTGCTATTTGGCGACTAACTGATGATGTTGCCACATCCAGCTTGTCGCTAGCGGCCCGCATTGTCTCCAGTCGGGCAGACTCAAAAAGATAACGTAATCGAATATCGCTTATCATGATAATCTCAAAAACAAAAACCAAGACTAATTATAAATTGCATCAAACGCAATAAAATTGATAATGCATTGTTATTGAAACACAGATCAATTCCCTATAGATTCACCTTTTATTGCGATTCTTGTATAAAACGATAGTGCTATTTCGAAGCCTGTCGGGGAAGACGGATCACGAATTAACGAGACAATTAACAGTTCCTTCCGATCAGTTTTCATCACGTTGCGAACTAAGCACTTTAATAATCATGAATAAAAAGACATTAAATTTCAGTCTCAATGGACTCGCGGAGTCCATTGAAGTCACGCCACGCACTCGATTGCTTGATGCCTTGCGAAACAAACTGGGGCTGACAGGCACTAAGGAAGGGTGTGGCACGGGTGATTGTGGAAGTTGTACTGTGCTGCTGGATGGCAAAGCAGTCAATTCCTGTATGGTTGCCGCTTTGCAGGTTGAAGGTTGCGAAGTCACGACCATCGAAGGTGTGGGCAAACCCGGAGATTTGCATCCGGTACAACAGGCAATGGTTCAGGAGGGTGGTATACAGTGTGGTTTCTGTACGCCCGGTATGGTTATGTCTTTAAAATCATTGTTTGACGAAGAGTCCAATCCCAATGAGGAAGCGGTGCGTGTTGCGATATCCAGTAATCTTTGTCGTTGTACTGGTTACACCAAGATTATTGAGGCAGCGAGAGCGCTTGGAGCGGGTGAAGTAGACGCTAAGACAGCAATTAACAAAGACGGCGCATTGGGTTCGAGTATGACCCGAATGGATGCCGAAGAAAAAGTCACAGGCAGAGCTATCTATGCAGAGGATGTGCAACTGCCACGGATGATTCATGGTGTTGTACTTCGCAGTCCGTATGCGCATGCAAAAATCCTCTCTTTTGATAGCAGTGAAGCCGAACGCTTACCTGGCGTCAAAGCGATCGTGTCCGCTGCTGATACCGATATGGATTATTTTGGTTATGAACTGCACGATTACCGTGTGTTTGCAGTGGATAAAGTCAGATTTCGCGGTGAGCCCGTAGCCGCAGTAGCTGCAACAACTATCGATATCGCCCGCCACGCGGCATCAAAAATAAAGGTTGAGTACGAAGAGCTGCCCGCGGTCTTCGATCCGGAAGCGGCGATGGCAGATGATGCGCCCTTGCTACACGATGATTGCAATGCCTATGCACTTGATTGGGAAACAGAACGATCCGGTAACCTGTGTTATCAGATGAAAGTTGATGATGGTGATATAGAAAAAGGCTTCGCTGAGGCCGATGAAATCGTCGAAGCGGAATATGAAACACCGGAAGCACATCCGGGTTCAATTGAACCGCATAGTTCAACCGCGATGATGGATGCCAATGGTCGCATCACAGTGTGGACAACCACACAAAAGCCTTTCGCTTTTCGCGGTTTTTTAGCAAAAGCGTTGAAGCGACCCATCAGTACATTCAAGATAATTCCGACTCAGATTGGTGGTGGCTTTGGCGGAAAGCTATTCCCCTGTCTGGAACCTTATGCCGCACTTCTGGCGGAGCGCGCTGATCTTCCGGTACAAATGACCCTAACTCGCGAAGAAGAAATGTATGGGACTCTGTTGCGACACCCCTCAAAGGTCAAACTGAAAACTGGTGTAAAAAACGATGGTACTTTGGTCGCACATAGCGTGCGTATGTTATTTAACACGGGTGCCTATGGTCTTTACGGGCCGAATACCTCGGCCCTGGCAAGTCTTATGGCCACCGGCCCTTATCGTATCCCCAATGTCAGTATTACTGGCCTGGTGGCCTACACCAACAACGTGCCCTGTGGTTCTGTGCGTTGTCCAGGTGGCCCGCAGATGGCTTTTGCTGTGGAGGCACACATTGATAAGATCGCCAGATGTATTGATATGGATCCGCTTGCCCTTCGGTTGAAAAATGCCTGGGAAGATGGTGACTATACCTGCAGCGGGCAGAAGCTTGAATCGGTCAGTATTAAAGAATGTTTACAAAAAGCGGCCGATGCGATCGACTGGGATAAACCACGACAGCCTGGTGAAGGCAAAGGCATTGCCGCTAATTGGTGGGTAAGCGGTACCTGGGGCACACAAAGCCTGATTGAGTCTAATGAAGATGGAACCTTTCGATTGATCACAGGTACCGTGGATATGGGTCCGGGCGGTTTGACTAGTAGCGTGTTGCAACTCGCTGCTGAGGGACTGGGTGTACCGGTGGATTCAATCACGCTGGTGCAAGGTGATACAGATACAATGCCCTGGGATCATGGTACCGGTGGCAGTCGTATGACGTTTACTATTGGTAAGTCTGCCTACGAGGCGGCCGAAGATATCAAGCGGCAATTGCTTGAAGAGGCAGCTAATGATCTGGAAGCATCGGTCAATGACCTTGAACTGGTAAAAGACCGCGTACAGGTTTGCGGCGATCCTGCTAGCCACGTGTTACTTTCAAAACTCTGTTATCAACGCCATAAGAAGCACGGTGGTCCAATGGTGGGTGTGTCATCAGTGTTGGATGATCCTGTTCCGACAACAAAAAAACATCCTATTGGTGGTTTTCCTGCGCCCAGTTTCTGTGCGCATGCAGTGGAACTCAGTGTCGATGAAAGTACAGGAGAGATTGATTTGAAACGCTACGTGGCGGTCCATGATGTGGGTAATGCGATTAACCCTGTTGGATGTGAAGGGCAGATCGAAGGTGGTGTGGCAATGGGCCTCGGTATGGCCCTGATGGAAGAAATTCGTGAAGAAGAAGGACGCGTGATGAACCCTGGTTTCGCCGATTATCTTTTGCTTACTGCCGAGGATATGCCGCCTACTCAGAGTATTCTCGTTGAACAACCAGCAGTGGAGGGTCCTTTTGGTATTAAGGGTGTTGGTGAACCTCCTATTGCACCGCCAACTGGCGCGGTTGCCAATGCGCTAATTGATGCGATAGATGTTGACGTAGCGCGTCTACCGCTCACGCCGGAAGAGGTGAGCGCCCGGATAAGGATTCGACAGTCATGATTAACGATTTCAATTTTGTTCAACCAAGCAGTGTGGCAGAGGCGCTAGAGGCACTGTCGACCAATGATGGCGTGCAGGCTCTTGCTGGCGGCACGAATGTCATGGTGAATATGAAACGCGCTCCGCTTCAGACCGAATGTCTAATTGATCTTAGTAAGCTTGATGAATTGAAAACTATTTGCGAGGACGATGACTGCATTCGTCTTGGTGCGGGAGTTACTATTTCTGAATTGTTGAACTGGAAACCGGGCGGAGTCGTTGAAAGATTAATGCAGCCAATGTGCCATGCCTTTGCCGGGCCACTAATTCGTAATCTTGCAACAGTGGGTGGCAATGTCTGTGACACCTCAGCTGCTGCGGACCTGTCACCAGTATTATTAGCGCTTAATGCCAGCGTTGAATTACAAAGTGCATCGCAGGGATCACGCATGCTTGATCTTAGAGACTTCTTTCAGGGAGTACGTAAGACAGCCTTGCGTAAGGATGAGTTACTTACCGCAATTACTTTTGCCAGACCAGATGATGATGCGCGTTGTTTCTATTACAAACTTGGCAAGCGAAAGGCGGACGCCATTTCCATTGTCAGCATCGCCATGATCCTTAAACTGGATAAAGATATTGTCAGTGCATCGAGTATTGGTCTGGGAGCAGTCGCACCAGTAGCCCTACGTGCAGTAGCTGCAGAGAATACGCTCAAGGGTGCAGCTCTAAATGACGATACCATTAGTGCCGCCGCCGAAGCCGCAGTTAGCGATTCAAGTCCGATCGATGATTTCCGCGCCGGTGGTGATTACCGTCGTCAAATGGTGGAAGTGCTAGTTAAGAAAGGATTAAACGCGATAAAAGACGCTTAGTCCTCAGACGGTCCTGTACTCTGCTTATCAGTTTTCTTGTCACGTAAGCGCAATAGTTTTTCTGACAGCGTCGGTCCACGCCCGGGTTCTGACCACGGACAAACTTGCAGGCAAATACCACAGCCATAGGTGCTACTGAAATAAGGCACGCATTTATCAAAGTCCACATACCACTTCTTTGTCCCCCTGACCCACTGTTTTTGTGAAAATATCGCGTCGGGCGGACAGCCCTTGATGCATGCCTGGCAAGTGGCACAGATATCCTCGACGCCAATGTCCACAGGCTTATCTGGCACCAGGGGCAAATCTGTTATCACAGAGGTTAGTCGGAAATTTGAGCCGTATTCCTTGCAGATAAGTGAGCCATGCTTACCCAACTCTCCGACACCAGCGGCGATGGCCATAGGGATATGCAAATATTCACTGGCGCTGTTAATTGGCAGGGCCTTGGTTGGCCAACCCAGTGAACGAATGTAGCGGGTCAAATCGACAGTTAGATAAGAACCTTGTGTATATACTCGCTGGACTTCCATTGCGGCAGTATGACCTGGTACTGTTAACATCTTTTCGCGATCCATGGGTAGACCCAGAACAATGGCATATCGAAACTTGTTTACGGCACCTTCTACCAGATATTCTTCCTTCAATTCGCAAATGCCAACTACACCGGCGCCAAGTTCTAAGGCTTTTTCCTTAATTTTTTGAGTCATTTTTTCAGGATCAGAAACTTCGAGCTTTTTATCGCTCAGAGCTCCCTGGGGTCTAAAAGTTGCCCAGGCACCGTCAATTATTCTCGGTAGCATTTTCGCCGGAACGCTGTAGCGAAATACGTGTTGCATACTGTCGAATGGCAGAGGACCGGATTTACCGTTAGAGTGATATATGTAGTTTGAGCGTCTGAATTCTGTTTCACCCAGACCGTTAATGTCGTTACCTGAACAGGGGGCTTGTCGGTACTTGACCATGGCTTCTTTTGGTGCCTTTGATTTAAGTTTCATGGTTTAGACTTTTAGTTTAAATGATCTTCCACGATCCATTTTTCTCCATTATGTTCCAGCTTTTTCAACTTAAACCGAACCATTGTTCCAATCGTTAGATGTCGAACAGAATAAAGAAATATCATAGGGATGAAGCGGTAAAGCGCCTGGAACAGACTGGGGTTGTCATCGTCAGGTATTACGGGTCGGTGCGAATTACTCATGATTAATCGTGTTTCTCATTTTGTATCTATACCGTTTGTCATAAAGTTGATTAATGGACTAGCTTGCTACATATCGTAATGCATTCACCGCCTGATGACCAAGGTGTTTTGTTTTATTAAACCAGTTTTCTAATACAACTACTTTCATTAAACCCCAGATCGATATAGCCATGATCGAATATTCAGAAATAGCTGAAATCGTGTAGGATGGATAAATGGTAACGGCAGAAAATAACAGGTATGACTACGCGATAATTGGTGGCGGCATCGTCGGCTTATCTACTGCATGGAAATTACAACAGCGCGAGCCTGATAAAAAAATTCTTGTTCTTGAAAAAGAGTCCCGACTTGCAATGCATCAAACCGGTCACAACAGTGGTGTAATTCATGCGGGTATTTATTATGAACCGGGTAGTCTTAAAGCAAAATTTTGTAAAGAAGGTGTTGAAGCCACTATCCAGTTTTGTCGGGAAAACAAAATTGCTTTTGACCAATGTGGAAAATTGCTGGTAGCGACTAATGAACCCGAGAGAATACGCATGCTGGCACTATTTGAGAGAGCCAGGGAAAACGGCCTGGATGTTGAGCTACTGGATGTAAATGCTCTGATAAAAAGAGAGCCAAATATCATTGGCGTAGGAGCCATTTTTTTGAAAACGACTGGCATTGTTGATTTTAAAAAAATCTGCATGAAAATGGCTGAACGTTTTTGTGCTCTGGGAGGTGAAATACGACTTAATACAGAAGTCCTTGAATTGCACGAAACAGCAGAAGTTATACAGATAAAAACAAGTGATGGCGTTGAAATTTTTGCTGATTATTTGGTCAGCTGTTCAGGGTTAATGGCAGATCGAATTACAAAAATGCAAGGTCTTGATATCGACTTTCAGATTATTCCCTTTCGTGGAGAATATTATAAATTACCGCCGAGTATGAATAATATCGTTAATCACCTTATATACCCCATACCTGATCCGGAATTACCCTTTCTGGGAGTGCATCTAACGCGAACGATAGACGGTTCTGTTATTGTCGGACCAAATGCCGTTCAGGGATGGAAACGAGAAGGTTACAAGAAAATTAATATTAGCTTCAGGGATTTAGGGGAAATACTCTTCTTTACCGGGTTTTGGAAAGTTTTGCGGAAGCATTTCAGGACGGGCATGAGAGAAACCTTTAACTCGTGGTGGAAGCCGGGCTACTTGAAATTGGTACAAAAATATTGCCCCTCAATCCAGTTACATGATCTACATCCATACCCTGCCGGGGTTCGAGCCCAGGCTGTGATGAATGACGGCTCGCTTGTTCATGACTTTTTGTTCGTGGAAAGCCCACGTAGCTTACATGTATGTAATGCTCCGTCACCAGCCGCAACATCCGCTATTCCAATAGGCAACTATATTTGCGATAAAGTCACTGAACTTGTTGAAAAAAATTCGCAATCAAAAACTTCTGGAAATGAACTGTTATAATCTTTTCCGTTTTGATCAACCTGGAAATATTGTGGAGTAGTTTATGCAAACTTTAATAATAATGTGGGAGCCGAATGAGTCATGGCAGGCTCTTTCAGAAAAAGAAAAAAGCACTTACCTCTTAAGCTTGGACCAGGCCTTGAGCGAAGCACGCAGTCATGGAGTTATGACTCTGGGCTGGAGCAAAATTGACCGGACATTATCAAAATCACCTAATGAGGGTTATGTCGGCGTTTTTGCCATGAGTAATGCGGAACAGATACATGAGTTGGATAAGAATGTTCAGCAGGCAAAATGGTATGACTATTTTGATTCAGTCAATATCAGTATTGACCCGCAAGGTGGAACGAATCCACAGCCAAGTCAGGAATATGCAAGGCTATTGGGTATGCAATTAGACCAGTAGAAAATAATGAATTTGTTCGGAAACCTAAAAGAGGATTAAAAAATGGATATAGCAATACTACTATATCAGGGTGTTACAGCTCTTGATGCAATTGGACCTTATGAGGTACTCGCTTCGATGCCGGAGGCAAATGTGCAGTTTGTAGCAAAAGAACCGGGAGTGATCACAACACATGCAGGCGTACCCGGATTACATGCAAATATGGCTTTTGCCGATATGCCTGCACCTGATATTTTTCTCTTACCCGGGGGACCAGATGTTTCTCAGGTAGCGAATGATGCAGAAACAATTGCATGGATTCAGCAAGCGCATAAGACCTCCAAATATTCGACTTCTGTATGTACTGGCGCGTTGATTTTGGGCGCAGCCGGTATTCTCGATGGCTTATCTGCTACTACACACTGGATGTTTCATGATGCATTGAAAGATTTTGGCGCCATACCGACGCTGCAACGCGTTGTACGCGAGGGTAAAGTGTTTACTGCGGCTGGCGTCTCTTCGGGAATTGACATGGCACTGACTTTGGCCGCTGCCGAATATGGTGATGATATTGCCCAGGAGATTCAGCTGATCATTGAATATGATCCTGAGCCGCCTTTTAATGCGGGTTCTCCGGCAAAAGCACCGAAGCATGTAATTGATTCCCTGCAGCAGAAATTCGCGCATCTTGCTCCATAATAATCAGGGCAATGTAGTTGTTTGTATGACAACAGGCATTAAACAATAAGGTTTTAAGTTATGCGTATATGGTACCAAAGCTTTGCGGACAATGAGTCTGCTCCGGGATATTGGAAATCACTGCAAAAATTCATAGAAAATTTTGCTGGTCCCGAAACTGAAATTACTTTTAAGGGCATAAGCCCACCGGACTTATATGCCCATGCAGTAAGTGAATGGCGATGTGGTCGCGAAGCTATTGCCAATGCGATTGTCGCCTCGGACGAAAATTACGATGGTTACTTAATGGGGCATTTTCAGGACTCAGGTCTTTACGAAGCACGCGCAGCAGCATCTATTCCCGTAGTTTCTCTTGGCGAATCCTCAATGTTATATGCCTGCCAATATGGTCAGCGTATTGGCATTATTACAATGAACCCCCGCTTTATTCCCTATCACAAACATCAAATTCGCAAATATGGATTGGAAGATCGTGTTCGCGATGTTCACGCAATGCAGTTCGATCCAGGACAGATACTTGCTGCTTTTGATGATGCAAACAGGTTTGATGAGGTTGTTGAACAATTTGAAGCACAGGCGAAACCCCTGGTGGCGGCTGGAGTAGATGTGTTGATCCCTGCGGGAGGAATCCCAATGCTGTTGCTTTCAAAAATAAGTAATTTGAAAATAGCTGGTGCCCCGGTTTTGAATGGCTTACCCATTGCCTTGCGTATGTGCGAAATGGCTGTGGAAATGCGTCAGAAATTCGGACTTGAAGTTAGTCGAACTCCCGAGTTTGTTCGACCGCCTCGAGAAGTGTTGGATGAATTTCTGAATAATCCAGCGGGTCTTTGAAACTCTGTATTACATATCAATTATGAAGTGAGGTAAGCAAATATGAGTATAAAAGGAAGCTGTTTGTGCCAGGCAGTAAAGTATGAAGTCGGAGACGCAGATTTGTTTCCGGTTTCAAATTGTCATTGCGTTAATTGCCGAAAAACCCATGCTGCAGCCTTTGGAAGTTACGTTGCTTTTAAGAATGCAGATTTTCGATGGACAGAGGGTGCTGAATTAGTCACACATTTCGAATCATCGCCGAATACTTATCGCTGTTTTTGCAGTGTATGCGGATCACCACTGGCCGCATTGGATGGTAAAGAAATACGTTGCATCACATTAGGTTCTACAGATGGTGATCCGGGCTTGCGACCTGAGTTTCATATATATGTCAGCGATAAAGCACCCTGGTATGAGATTACCGATTCTCTACCCCAGCATGAACTACGTAGCCCGGATACAAAACCACCTGTTGATCTTTTGGATAAGTGAATAAAATAGGGGACAGACCACGTTTTTCGAGAACAACTTTAGAAAAAACGTGGTCTGTCCCCTATTTTAATGTCTCTAATGAATCTGCAATAGCTTCAAAACTCGCCAGTCTGCGTTCACATATATCACCACGTTTTAAAGCTTCTTGTAGTTCACATCCCGGTTCATTTTTATGCAAACAGTTTCGAAATTTACAGCGGCCAAGATAAGATCTGAATTCGATAAAACCATCAAGCACCTGCTCTCTTTCCATGTGCAAAAGGCCGAATTCACGTACACCGGGAGAGTCGATTAGTTTTCCACCATTGGGAAAGTGAAATAGCCTTGCGGTGGTTGTAGTATGCATACCTTCGGCATATTTTTCGGATAGCTCGCCAATCTTCACATCAACCCCGGGTAACAGGGATTTTATCAGCGAGGATTTACCCACTCCTGATTGCCCAACAAATACGCTTATACGATCTTTAAGTATGGTTTCAAGCGCACTCAGGCCATTCATACTCTTTGTCGATGCTTCGAGAACCTGATAGCCAAGTTCCGGATATATCGCCAGCAACTGTTCGATTCGCGATCGATTTTCATCTGTTACCAAATCAAACTTATTAAGCAAAATAAGGGGTTTAATGGACACTGATTCTGCGGCGACCAGATAGCGGTCGATTAATTCGTAATGAGGTACTGGTAGTGGAGCAAGAACTATAACGATGTAATCAATATTTGCGGCTATGGTTCGTTGTTTACCCTGGATATCCGGCCGAGTTAATTCAGATCTTCGAGGCTCTACTGCGACAATAACACCTGTGGGATTTCCGCTACGCCAGATAACCTGATCGCCGGTAACCGGAGTTCCAAGATTAGCTCGAAGATGACAGCGGTTAATGTTTCCGGTTTCATCTCCTTGCTGACACTCCACATCGACCTCGCTACCATAGTTGGCGATTACCAGACCAAGCTGTTCTTTTCCCAGTTCACCCTCGTTTAGCTGCTGATCGGCCAGATGTGCACGTTTATTTGCTCTCTCCGTGCGCTCATCCTGAATTTTTTGAACACGCCAGGCTTGTCGACGACTTAGCTTACGTTTTGCCATTCGTCCCCATAAAATTCATCGTATTTAATGCATTTCTTTTGTTCAGCATTACTATTTAACAATTGTTGCCCAATTCTCAGTCAGATGATGTGCCGATTTCATCGCCATGGCATGAATGGTGTAGGTCGAATTTACACAGGAACTGGTTGGAAAAACTCCGCCTCCGCCCATTACCAGGTTAGGTACATCATGACATTGTGCGTTCTCGTTTGTGACTGAGTTTGTTGGATCATGGCCCATGATAGTGCCACCCATAATATGCTGGCCACCCGGAGGACTGTGCCAGGCTTCCTTTGCACCGGCCGCTTTGATAATTTCCAAACCTTCTTTTGCGGTTTCATGAAACAATTTTCGTGTTTCATCGTGCCAGCTGTGTTTAGCCAAAGCCAATGGCATGCCATATTTATCCTTTTTATCGGATAACTCGATTCGGTTTTCGGCTTGTGGGAGATCCTCTATCACGGCAACCATGGAACTCATACCACGAGATCCTTCTTTCATAAACCTGTGCAAATCGTTGCCAAACAAATCCGCACGACTCATGGCGATACCAAGTAAGTCATTGGGCTTAAGTGCCAGTGCGATTTCCCATTGCTGAGAACCGAAAGCACCTTCCTCTTTAGGGAAACGATGTTGAGTAAGAAGTTGTCCACCGGTAGCACCGATATAATTTTGCATGTCTTCATCAAACATACCGAATGCCGTCACTGCCGGATGAGACATTATATATTTGCCTACCGTTCCACTTGAGTTGGCGAGACCTTTCGCGTGCTTGTCGGTAGCGGAATTCAGCAGTATGCGAGGATTTTCAATTGTAAAAGCGCAAAGTACGACAACATCAGCATGTTGTTCGTGACGTTCACCTTTACTATCAAAATATTCAACGCCAGTGGCACGCTCGCCTTTTGTGTCTGTCATAACACGTGTGACATGACAATCGGGTTTCATCATTGCACCGGCTTTCAATGCGCGCGGAATAAATACCACTAGCGGATTAGCAAGGGCACCAGTAGGACATCCGGCATCACACCAGCCATCCCAGATGCAGGCATCTCTGCCTTTATAAGGTTGTGACAGAATCGCCATTGGGATAGGAGAGGTGGGTTGATCAAGAGCCGCAAAGCCTTTTGCCAGAACCGTACCGTGATTCGATTGTAATACCGGTGGTAGCGGGTAGGGATCGCCAGCGGGTCGCCAGATTTCTTTCTCTGCATCCCCTGACATGCCGACATCACTCTGAATCTGATCGTAGTATGGACGTAATACATCATATTCGAAGGGCCAGTCGAGGCCTTTACCGTAAAGCGAAAGTTCTTTCATGTCCTCGGGATGATAACGTGGCCACACCGCGTAATGATGAATCGCAGCACCACCATAACCATGTCCCGCGTTAAAGTTGTACCAGATGCTGTCTTTGCTTTCCTCCATCATATGAGGGGTCGCCCACTTAAGACGGCGCGCCCAGGTTTGCGAACTGTACAGGTCGTCGAGTTTTCGAGCCGTGCCTTTCTCTAGCATAACAACGCTTTTCCCCGCTTCAGCTAGCAAGGCTGCATAGACACTGCTGGCGGCTCCACTGCCAACAATGACAACATCGACTTTTTCATTTTTACTCATGACCAGCCCTCCGGTGGCAGAATATGTTCCATATAGGGAACGCCGAGTTTTTTGAAACCTTCAGGTGTGCCGTAGACGACATCAACCGTATCGTTACGTAAGGCAAGGTAGGCCAGGGGTGCCGGAGGCGCTTTCCAATCCGGTGGATTCTTGTCTCTTATGGCTTCGATAAATTCTCGGCCTTGCTGTTCATTAAGGGATTGAATGTTTTTGCTGAACATGGTTTGACTTAACTCCTTAAGCGCCGCCAATACAGGACGATAAAAATCCGTGTACGGAGGAGGGAAGCTAAAATATTTCAACACAAGTAAACTATCATTTGGGTCAACCCCCAATTGATGGTCAACAAAATGTGCAACACCGGATTCAGTAGCACCAGATAGTAGTATTTCGCAAACACTCTCGAGCGTAAGGACTTCGCCTGCATTCAGAACAGTAAAAGGCACTTCTTTTGCATAGGCTTCGGCAGGACTTAAAAGTATATTGGAGCCAGCCAATGCGAAACTCAAACTTAAACTACCTTTCTTTACAAACTCTCTGCGTGATAGTGCCATTTATAAGGTACCTCTAAATGTATAAAGTGGTCACGATTATAGCCAGAGTAATGAAATGTGTCTCTATCACCTTTCACAAAGAAGGGGAGCCAGACATATCAAAGGTACTGAGGGAATGAAAATCATTTTTTGATATGATCTAGCGATCTTTAGTAAAATGACCCGCCATAGTCTAAATCACCTTAAAACTCCAATAAAGAGATGATGTAATGACATTATTAAAAAACCGACTTAGTCCAAAACTTTCTATTTTACTGTTCACAATATTTTTACTGTCTGGCTGTGGAAAGGATGAAGCCGATGAAGCTAAAGCTGTTGAAGGTAAATCTGAAGAAAAAATCGTTGCAGCCAGTGCCTATGTTAATGGTCGGGTATATACAGTAGACACTGACAACTCCTGGGCTCGGGCGATTGCGGTCACAGACGGAAAAATAGTTGCTGTGGGAAGCAACGCAGATATAGCAAAACATGTTGATAAGACAACAAAGGTTTATAACCTTAAGGGAAAAATGCTGATGCCCGGTATTCATGATATGCATGCGCATCCCATGCAGGGTGGCGAAAAATTTAAATTTCAGTGTAGCTTTCCCTTTACTGTAACGGTAGATGAAATTGTAGTGAAGCTCACAGAGTGTGCGTCAAATACGCCAAAAGGAGAATGGATACGCGGTGGCCAGTGGGCGATGGAGTTAATGGAATCCAGTACAGTCCCGCATAAAAAAATTCTTGATGCGATAACCACTGAACATCCTGTTTACCTGGGTGACTCAACCGTTCATGCTGCATGGCTGAATTCTAAAGCACTTGAAGTTTTGGGGATCAACGCTGATACACCTGATCCAGTTGGTGGTGTCATAGTGAGAGAGCCTGGCAATAAAGAGCCAACCGGTATACTTATCGATAACGCTGCCTATGATGTACTGAAAAAGATGCCCATATATTCCGTCGAACAATATGAAGCTTCATTGAAGTGGGCGATGATGGAAATGAATAAAGTGGGTATAACTGCAGTAAAGGATGCAATAACAGACAGAAATACTTTGATAGCCTATAAGAATCTTGATCTGTCCAACCGTCTGACCATGAAGGTAAGTACCAGTATTACCTGGAAGATGCGCTGGACTGATACAAGGGAGCAAGAACTCGAGAGTTTAGAAATTCGGGCAGATTACGCCACAGAAAACGTGGGTACCGATTTCATCAAGATAATGCTTGATGGTGTTCCACCAACACATACCGCTGCAATGCTGGATCCCTATGTTGCGGATAAAATACATGGTGACAATTTTCGTGGCAAGTTGATTCATTCTGAAGAACAACTGACTGAAGATATGATTTATCTGGATGGTCGAGGTCTGACAGTTAAAATTCATTCGGTAGGAGACCGGGCGGTAAGAGTCGCCCTGAATGCAATTGAAGCTGCCCGTAAAGCTAACGCAGGTTCCAGTATGATGCATGAAATTTCTCATGCTGGATTGATTCATCCCGATGATATACCGCGATTTAAAGAGCTAAATGTAACCGCAGAAATAAGCCCAATACTCTGGTACCCAACAGAGCTTCTTGAAATAATGGTTCAGATGGTCAGCGAAGACCTTCCAACACGGTACTATCCGATTAGGTCATTGCACGAAGCCGGTGCTCACATGGTTTATGGTTCAGACTGGCCATCAGTAGTTCCCGATCCAAATCCCTGGCCTGGTATTGAAGCAATGGTTAGCCGAAAAGATCCCTATGGTGTGAGACCAGGTGTGATGTGGCAAGAGCAGGGGATTGACCTTGTGACAGCACTTCGAATTTTTACAATCAATGGCGCTATTTCAGGGAAACATGCGGATAAAACCGGCAGTATAGAAGTTGGTAAATCCGCAGACTTTATTATTCTGGATAGAAATATTTTTCAAATACCTATCGATGAAATAAGCGATACAAAGATTTTGTCCACCTTTGTATCGGGCAAGGAAGTCTATAGTTCGAAGTAATAGTCAGGAATGGCAATGAGAACGATCAATATAAAGGCGTTATTATGTTTCCTTTTCATGAATCTTGTTGCCTGTTCA
>JABHFC010000023.1 GCA_018676275.1 Gammaproteobacteria bacterium
ATTCGATATTTTGTAAATTTTAGAGGAGACACTCTTATCGATTCCAAGGAACCGTTATGTGGTTCAATAAGAGTATATTTTGGACACATATGATGGCAGTAAATGCTAACAGATTATGCCACGCTACTCCATGCCGAAAATGAAGATAATCCTTTCCTTTTTCCTAACTAGCCGAAGTGCTCAGTCGATAGCTCTTTTCTATATGCTCGCGGGTAACTATTCCATAAATACGATCTGCCACTGAACCCAGCGGGCGAATAACATACAGAGCTTCAGCATCTGTTTTATCCAATATCGAAAAAGCCTGTTGCAAGGTAGATTGCTGACGAACCGCTGCAAGTTGCTGTCGCCTGGAAGGAATCTCTAGCAAATCAATCAATTCGTCCTCTGCCAACTCTGATCCGCTATCTTCAATAAACCTCGCCAAATCGGCCGCTGGCATCAACAACTTCCCTTCATCCCGGTTAATAATCAACCAGTCAGGTTTATCCGCCAATAATATTTTTTCAGCCTGTATTCTGGTGATGCTTGTCTGCATCAGTGAAAAAGATGTATTCATCACGGATCCCACGGCGCGTCGACGCAAAGATTGAGACAGTGGATCGTGATGATAATCCAGACCGATAGACTGCATTTGAACCAGATAAACCGAATCCTGCTTGAATAACTCTTTCGCCGCGAGATTGGCACTGACTATTGCCAGCATCCCGGGAAAAATAATATCGACATTACCAGTCAGTTCTAGCAAGGCCAGCAGAGCTGCCAGAGGTGCCTGCAAAGTTGCACCCATCATAGCGCCCATCCCGAGAATGGTATACAAGCCTGGATGCGATACATTCGGCGAAAACATGACTAAAAACTGCCCGACAGCAGAGCCGAACATGGCCCCCATAAATAGTGTTGGCCCTATTAGCCCCGCCGGGATACCCATGCCAACGCTAATGGCTGTCGCTACCAGTTTCGCCAGTAAAACCAGACTCAGTGTTACTACCAGCATATCGCCAAACAATGCTGCATTAACCGTATCATAGCCAATGCCCATCACCTGCGGCATGGCTATGGCGCAAATACCAACAGCTGTACCGCCAAGCGACATGCGTACAAAGATGGGCACAGTACGAGTCTTCTTTGTAATCCAGTTTAATAAAACGATAAAAACAGCGGCAAGTGCGCCAATTCCAATGCCCATAGCCACGATTGCCAGCAATTCCCAAAAAGAATGCAGTGCCAGCTCTGGCACGATGAACGTCGGTAAGCTGTCAAAAGCCAGTCGATTTAGTGTCGTAGCACTGACTGCGGCAAGAATAATCGGGGTAAAGCCACTAATCGTGTATTCCATCATTATCACTTCCATCGCAAAGATAACGCCAGCCAGAGGTGTGTTAAACGATGCTGCAATCGCTGCAGATGCCCCACAAGCCACCAGCGTTCGAATACTGTTGTTTGGCAGACGTAACCATTGCCCCATAAGACTGGCAGTGGCAGCACCCAGATGGATGCTGGGACCTTCCCTGCCGACTGAATGACCAGAAATAATGGCTAATGCTCCACCAAAGAATTGCATCAAGGCCGTCCTGGCTGACAGATGCCCTTCATGATAGGCAAGACGTTCCATCACATGAATAACACCAAGTCGAACCGGCGCTCGTGAAACAACAAGAAAAAGCAGGCCCAATACCACACCACCCGTCATCGGCAACAGTAGTCTCTCTGTCCATTGCAGCAATTCATAATGTTCCGGATCGCCATCCGGTAAAAAGCTGGACTGCGTTGTCTCAATCAGCAGTCTGAATAGAATGACAATCATGCCGACAATCACACCGGATAATAAGCCGAGCAGAGCCAGTAACCAGACACCACGAGTGCCCGCTAACAACAGTTGTTTAGCCTCCAGGTAGGCTTTAATTCGCTCTATTACTTTATGCATAAATTTAAAAATCTATTCAACGTTAGTGAAAATCAGGACATCACGTTAAAATACTTCGCAGACGGTGAAGCCATCACGCCTGAACTATAACAAGATTTATTCAGGAACACTTCTTAACACCCTGTATTTCATAATGAATCCCATACAGGGATCGTATATCGAGGAGCAATATACATGTCGGATATCGAAATCGCTCAAAAAGCGAAAATGAAACGTATTGTTGATTTGGCAGAAGAACAATACGGAATCGCAAGCGAACACCTTGAACCTTATGGCCATTTCAAGGCAAAACTGTCACTTGATTATATAGACAGTCTCAGTGATCAGCCGGATGGTAAATTAATCCTAACGACTGCC
>JABHFC010000193.1 GCA_018676275.1 Gammaproteobacteria bacterium
GAGAAAAAATATTTTCACCATTAATTTCAGCAATACACGCCTCTGCGTCGAAAGTAGTAATTATCGAAATATTTTTGAGTTCATCATCATGTAAAAGCCACACTGCCGAATAACCGGCATTCTTTGCCTTATCAAGTAAACTCTCCCACTCTGCTGCCAGCCTCTCAGACGTACAGGCAGTTGGTGCCGTCCAATCTTCTACGCGCATAATAGTTTGCTGTGTATACAGATCTTTCAGGTTATGGGCACCAACGACATGCCACGCTTTACTGGTCATCTCCAGTAATACATCACGCTGGGTATAAGCTACGCCATCTACTACCAGGTCATTCATTAACCATCTATCAAAAGATACTGCATTTTCGTAGCTGTCAAACAAGTAAGCACCACCAGTCTTAACCGGGGATGTTTCTGAATCCATGTATAAAGGCAGAAGTTTGAGATATAGACCGGGATGTTGCGCCATTATCTTTCGGTCAATTTCAATTAGACCGATTACCTGTTCGGGAGGGGCTGACTTTAAAAGCATGACTGATGTTCTGCAGGCTGCTACATCAATGGGTCCGATACCATAATTGCTTTTACTCATACTCAGCGTTTCTCCAGCTGGTATTGATGCATGGAATCGTCCAGTAATTTTCCCCAGGCCCTGTTAAAGGGATGTACTTTGTCAGTGTCTCCGTAAGCATTGCTTATCGGGTATTCCTTATTCGCCCACTCAAAAATGGAATGCTGAAGATTCCTGACATTAGTGTAAGACATGTTTGTCAGTTCCTCAGCAACACCGGCTGAGCGATAGCCTACTGAGCAGTAAACAACTATGTCAGCGTCCTTGTCAGAAATCAGCTCTGATATTTCTTTTGCCGTTTCAAGATTAAGTGCATCTTGCAAATGTCCTACTTTGAACTCACTCTCTGTTCGAACATCTACTATAAATGGCAATTCTGCACCTGACTTTTTATACAGACTGTAAAGCTCGTCTGTTGAGATATATTCAATATCTGGATAATCGCTGGCAATTTTTTCATCAACTGTCTCCCAGTCAATGCCAAATAGACCGAATAATAAAAAGGATAAAGATGTGCTTATAACAAAGTTAGACAAATACGCTCTCCATCAACATTATCTTCTAGTTAGTTCACCAGGTTAGAAATGAAGATGCGATTACAGCTATCGGTACGACATAGCGAATCAAAAAGTGCCAGGTTTTAAACAATAAACGATCCTGTAAGCCAAGTGTTTCCATTTTCATTTCTTTAGTCAGCCACCAACCAACGAATACTGCATAAGTCAAACCACCGAGTGGCATTATTATATTCAAGGCCAGAAAATCCAGAAGATCGAATGCAGTTTTATTCTCAAACATCTTGATAAAACCAAGTGGATGTACATCTTCCAGGTAGTTGAAAGAAAACACTGTAATCAAGCCAAACAAAAATATTGCTGAGCCAAGTGCCATCGCCATTTTTGGTCTGCTGCTACCCTTTATTTCTTCCAGTCGACTCACTGATGTTTCTAACATCGATATTGAAGATGTTAATGCGGCCAGAAAAATAAGGGTAAAGAACACCGCTCCAACAAAAGACCCTCCGGGCATATTCGCAAAAGCAGTTGATAAGGTAACAAATATCAATCCGGGCCCCTGTGCAGGATCAAGATTATAGGCAAATACAATGGGAAAAATCATCAGGCCGGCAAGTAATGCGACAAGGGTATCACCAAGAACCACAATAAAAGATGAACTAACCAGGTCAACATCATCGGGCAAATATGCGGCATAAGTTAAGACACCACCGATACCGACGTTAACAGAGAAAAAAGCCTGACCGACTGCGGCTAATGTCACCTGCGGTGTTAATTTTGAGAAGTCCGGTGTGAAAAGATAATCTACTGCTTGTAAAAATTCGCCCGCAAACATGCCGTAGATGACAAGACCTATAAGCATGACAAACAAAGCCGGCATCATTATGGTCACAGCACGCTCTATGCCGCCTTTAATACCTCGCGCAACAATAAAAACAGTACATATCATAAACGCCGCGTGCCAGCCGACTAAGGTACCGGGACTGTGCAAAAACTGTCCAAATGTTGCACCGATTTCATCTGGAGACATGCCGGTGAATGTGCCGCTTAGTGTCTTGAATATATAAGCCAGTGCCCAGCCGGCGATAACACTAAAAAAGCTTAGTATCATGCATAGGGCAACCATTCCAAGCCAGCCAAGCCAGGCCCATTTCGGAGTTGAGCCAATCTCAACAGCTATATTGCGCAGGCTATTAACTGCACTCATTCGACCACGACGACCGAGTAACATCTCCGCCAACATAATTGGCGTTGCAATAAGGAGAATTGCTACCAGGTAAACCAGCACAAACGCAGCGCCACCATTGACGCCAAGCATATATGGGAATTTCCAGATGTTACCGAGCCCAACCGCCGCTCCTATTGCAGCAAAGATGAATCCTATCCTGCTGGAAAACATTTCATGTGCATGTGTTACGGCCATTGTGAGTCCTTAATTAATCAAAGCTGAAATACTATTGGTTTTATAAATGATTATTTAACTTTGGAACGAGCTAACACACCCTTGTCGTAACCCACTTTTTGCTCATCGGTAAGAATTGCTCTCATCTCAACAAGGTGACCATAACGAAGATACATAATCTGTGTCTTTGCAGCCATCAATTCATCGATTTTGGCGTTCACGTCTTCCATCTTGACGTCCTCTCGGATAGTCATTTCATTCAGCTCTTTCAATGCCTGTTTTTCTTTTGCTTTAAATGCCGCCTGATCATCGTGCAGTTTGTGATGCATTTGATCGATTGCTTTCTTCTGCTCAGCGGCCGGGTTGGGTATCTGATCGGCATTGACTGTCGCGCTGCACAGCATGAACAGGGATATCAACATTAAGATAGTGTTTTTTAACAGTTTCATATTAGTGTCCTCGTATAGTTCTTCGTATGCTAAACCAATAGATCTCGTAATGTACAGTTCCTGCAATTTTATTAGCCCTGAGACTTTTCAGACTTAATCCAGTTCCTTAAATAATTCAAACCTTCTTTTAGATTTTTTTCACCACATTTATCTGTCGCCATTAGTTCTTTGTTTGGGCCATAGATTTCAATATGAGGCGTACCACAGGTAGCTAATTGCATTTCGGTATCGGTAATAACGACGTGATTAAAATTATATTTTCCCAGGCGCTCATAATATTTTCTCATTTTCCTGTTTACTTCTTCCTGGGAATTCCCATTAAACCCCACACTCACGCCACCTTCCGGAAAATGTACTTTGCGTATCAGTACATCTTTACGCTGTTTCAGAAAGGATGGGAAGTCTGCTTCCAGTCTTTTACATATTGAACAGGTATCAATATAACCTTCAATGACTGTGTAGTATTTCGCCTTGGCTAATTTTGAGAGAGGCCTGTTTTGCTCGAATAATTCGGTGAATTCATACTTTTTTATGCCACTGCTACTACGACTACCTGCAGCAGCTTCGGGAATTAGAAAGGCCGGTCCCTGCTTAATAAAAAAGTATGACGCTACCAGGGCCGCAACAGCAAGAAGAAGAATTGTAGAGATTTTCATAGTCCGCCCCCAGACAACTATAGATTGATATTACTCTCAAAGAAGCATAATTGGTACGTCAGTCTGAACCCGTATCAGCTTGCATTCCAGTTTTGCAAAAACTCATCAAAACTTATGTCCTCATTTGCCTCAATTTCCTTTTGCTTGCTGATAGATTGAACAGCTGTTTCCTGCATAAGGTTTTGTGTTTCATCATCCAGCGACTTCTCCAGAAAGTAATTCTTATGTTTTTCCGATTGTTCCATTGACAGGTGGTAGAACGATAAGTTTTGCTCACGCATGGTCTTAAGTACTTGCCCCGAAGGTGTTAGATCTGAGTCTTCTATTTTTGCCATTTGAGCTGAAACGCTATCAATGTATTTATTGTTTCCATGTACCTGGTCAAGTAGCACGGCACTGTGATTTATATCCCTGACTAATTCATCGGCCCATTCCCGAAGTTTAACTTGCTTACCTTCCATTGACAGGCTCAGATCAGGATCCCGACCATACTCAATAACAGAGGCAATATTCCCTTTTACTTCGAAATATTCCTGCTCGTTACATTCCGGACTGTCGCTTAACAGGCAATAAAGTAAAAATGAATCCAGGAAACAAATTTGTTGCTCATCAATCCCCAGGGGAAGAAATGGGTTCAAATCTAGCGCCCTGACTTCGACATATTCGATGCCGTCACTGGTAAGCGCATCCAATGGTCGCTGACCTGGTTTGGCTACGCGCTTTGGCCTGATAGTGCTATAAAATTCGTTTTCAAGCTGCAATAAACTGGTGTTTATTTGCAAATGCTCGCCGTCCTTCTTCTGACCGATTTCTTCATAGTCCGGATAAGGCGTATGTATTGCACGATGCAAACATTCTGCGTAGGTTTCGAGTTCGTTGTAACAAACGAACAGGGATTGTTGTGCATTACTGCTGTAACCAAGATCCCCCATTCGCAGGCAGGTTGCATGTGGCATGTAAAGACTATACTCATCATACTTTTGCAGATGATGTTCTCGCCCCTGAACGAAACATTTACAAACAGCCGGAGATGCACCGAACAAATACAATAGTAACCAGGAAAAGCGATGGAAGTTGCGAATTAAATGAAGATACTTTTCTGTTCGGAAATCCTGTAAAGAAGCAGAAGAATTACAAATTTCTTTATAGGTCTTCCAGAAACTATCGGGCATGGAAAAATTATAATGAATACCTGCTACCGTCTGCATAACACTACCGTAGCGATGGTGTAAGCCCCTGCGATAGAGTGTCTTTAACAGGCCAATATTGGAATTGCCATATTGTGCCAACGGGATTTCATCACTTCCCATCGTACAGGGCATGCTTGCCACCCAGAGCAGTTCTTCATTTTCCAGATTTTGATAAGTGAAGCGATGGATATTCTCCAGTATCCCTAAACAGTCGTCTATCTGCTCATAAGCAGGGGTAATAAACTCGAGTAAAGCTTCAGAAAAATCGGTAGTAATATAAGGGTTAGTTAATGCTGAACCCAGCTCCTGTGGATGACCTGAAAGTGCAATCCTGCCCTCGGTCGTCACCCGTAAACTTTCCTTTTCTATGCCTCTTTTCATCGCAGCCAAATCCAGGTTGGATTCAGGTAGACCAAATCGTTCGAGACTGTCTTTATTTTGCCCGGTCAAGGTAACTCCTCCTAATAACGACTCCAGTGCTAATCATTTGTCAGCGCATCCAGCCTGTATAGGGCGTCCACACGCAAATTCAATGAGAGCATAATTCTAAAATGGGAAAATCAGCTGAATAATCAATACTGTATCATAAGATTCGCTGTATAAGCTCGTTCTGAATAGGCTGAGCCAGTCAGGCAGGAAAACGAGGTCGTTTAGGCTGATGCCCTGCCCTGTCATTTCAATTAGCTATGTGTTTTCATTACGTATAATCCGGAATAAATTAAGTTTACCTGAGCGTAGTTAAATGGCTGACGATGCAAAAAAACAAGTGCTGTTAATGATTGCCGATATAAGCGGTTATAC
>JABHFC010000194.1 GCA_018676275.1 Gammaproteobacteria bacterium
GTTTACGCATCATATGTATCTCATGTAGCTAATGGCGGTATAAAACAGGCCTGGGCCGAGATTATCAAGCTGGTAGCACTGGCGGATGTCGAAGCGGTAAAACATCAGTTTACCATTATCCAGGATTTGACTGACAGGCGTGGGCGAATCATGGGTGGTCATTCTCATCTTGGCGCCTGTGGAATTCTGGCGCTTATATTATCGATCCTGCAACCCTATTCATCACTTGGTGAGAAGCTGAAAAAGGTTTTCGCTTTTAGTATCTTACTTGGCGCACTGCTGCAGTTCGCCGGGATACTTTCCAGTTACTTTTTAAGTACTGAATACATTTACCTTTCTGATCTGGGCGGACTCCTGCTGGCTACCGGTGTCGCGGGTACTTTTATTGGTTTAATCCGTGGTGGAGCATCAGGCACTTCAATCGATTTCTCGAGTATCGCAGAGGAAAGGTTAAATAGTTCTTCCAGTGTTTTACTGTTAAAAGCTGGCATGTTGTTAATGGTAATTTGTATTTCACTCGGCATTTACCTGGCATGGTTAATGTATTCTGGAGATGAAGCGAATTCTCTAAATGCGATAAGTCAGTCAGTTCAACTATTAATGCAACAGGATGTCGAGTCAGCACAGGCGGCAATTACGAAATTCAAATCTCTGCAGACGAAAATGGCACTGAATGCCGCATCGCATTCCCATGGACTAGAAATGGGTTTAATAATGATTTTACTTGCGATGGTAAGAAAATGGATAAATCTTGATGAAAAAATATTCAGGTTTTGGAGCATGGCATTTGTAGCATGTTCATACTTATTACCTACCTGGATTTTCCTGGCGATTAATGTCTCTTTAAGCTTTGCCAAGTTTGCAAATTATACTGGTGTTTGCCTGGGGACATTATTGTTCATAGCAAGCATGTCTGTAATACGATCGAGCGCTTCAGGGAACTCAGAAGATCTGAAAAGAGGAAAAACCTGAATGGAACCATTACAAAAACGTCTGGTTGTTTGTGGTGTTGGTTTAATCCTTGCTGGTCTTGTCTATGGGCATGCTTATAGTTTTATTTCAAATCATACGGCATTACTTACAATCAAGGATGATTACCAGGCGATATTTGTTGATGTCACCAGGTCCGTAAATACAAATGCCGGTGGATCCTTCGCTAGTAACGACATAGATGATATTAATTCGAAATCAACTCAACATCGTCGTGCCGTTGGCGCGCATGCGCATGCGATTAATCTTGGTTTATTGATAACAATAATCGGACTGATCTTATCTTTTGCCCTGGCGGGAAATAAACATGCTTGCAAAATAGGCTACGGATTACTTACGGGCAGTATATGTTACCCGACAGGTCTTGCATTGCAGGCGATGGGCCTGGTACTTGCAGGGGAGGCTTTCGCATTACTTGGAGCTGCCCTGGTGCTTGGCTGTCTGGCTATCACCTTGTTTTTCCTTCTTATAAAGCCTCAACTTTCCGCAGAATAAGCCGTTTTCTGGCTTTGTGATAGAGACAGAATAATTGTACATCTTAAAAAAGAATGATATTCTTGATTGAGATCGAAGTAAATTACCTTTTATCCGACCGGGGTTGAGTTAATATTTATGAAAACAATTAGATTTTTGCCAATCTGTATTTCACTAGTTTTCATCTGCAAGATCAGCCATGCAGAGCAAGTGGGTACTATTTCATTACCTGGCAGCGATAAAAGTTATACAGAAAAACAAATCAACGACTTTTTCGATGTACCTGACTGGTACCCGGATTCTCATCCTGCAATGCCTGAAGTTGTTCAGTACGGAGCAAAACCGCGTGTCTTTGCCTGTGCCAGTTGTCACTTGACCTCGGGTAGTGGCCATCCGGAGTCTGGTTCTCTTTCCGGTTTACCGGCTGATTACTTTATTCGACAAATGAAAGCCTATCAGCGTTTCCAACGGGACAGCATAACCGGAGTTATGATCGGTATTGCCAAGAGTATGAGCGACGAGCAAATACGAGAAGCCGCGAATTATTTTGAATCTCTAAAACCGCTGAATGTACAGGAAGTCAGGGAAGTTGATGAAGTACCTGTTACCTATATTAACAGCCGGTTCATGCGCCTTGTCGATAAAACAAAAAATGCCAGCGAAGCTATAGGCGAACGAATAATTACCGTTCCCAAAGATGAGTTTCGTGTTAAAGCCCGGGATCCATTTGCTACTTTTATTACATACGTTCCCCGTGGTTATCTTGTCCAGGGAAAAAAGATAGTCGAGCAAGGTAAAGCAAGCGCCGCAGCCTGTACAACTTGTCATGGTAATGATTTAAAGGGAACTGAAATCGGTCCACCCATTGCAGGTCGACATGCCAGCTATTTAATATCACAGCTTCGTGCATACAAGGCTGGAACTCGACGGGGAGAAGCTGATCCGGGTGGAATAATGGCAGATAACCTGAAGTATTTTAGTGAACAGGAAATACTGGCGACTGCAGCCTATATCGCTTCCTTAACACGCTAATAGAGACTGGCAATACGCTGAGTTTTACATGAATATATTTGAAAGTCTGGAAACAACGTTCATTGCTAACTGGCTTATTGACTCTCTTTATGGCTATCCGGTGATGCTGGTGTTGCATGGAATTGGCATGTCGATTGTTATTGGTATTTTGTTTATGTTTAACCTGCGTTTAATGGGCTTGTTCAATAATATCGAGCTTGGTGCGTTTAAATCCCTGTTAAAACTGGCATGGGCTGGCTTCCTTATAAATTTTATCTCCGGTTGTATTTTGTTCGTTCAGAAAGCCACAAGCTTTGTGCAGAACTGGGCCTTCCTGGTAAAAATAGCAGGGGTAGTAATAGCAACAGTGATGGCGATCATTGCACATAAAACACTTTACCAGCAGGCGGATAAATGGAATTCAGAAAATGCGATCGCTTTATCAGCGAAAATACTGGCGTTTGTTTCCATTGGACTTTGGTCGGTGGTGATTATTACTGGCCGTCTCGTCGGTTATCTTGAACAATGAGGGATAACTGATGGACATAATTATCGCATGGTTTGAATCCAGTCCAACACATACGTGGATGGTTGATCACAACTGGATCACTGTGGTATTGGAAATTATTCACTTCTTCGGCCTGTGTCTGTTGTTAGGCGCCCTGTTAATCATCGATCTGCGCATGATTGGTTGGTTTAAAAGTATTTCTGTGAAAGCTATTCATTCTCTGTTGCCTGTAGTATTCATCGGTTTTGGCCTGAACCTTATGAGTGGAGTGTTGTTTGTATTTTACGATCCTGCTCGTTATCTGATTAATATTAGTTTTCAAATAAAAATGGTGTTGGTGTTTTTGGCAGCCTTGAATGCCTTATTTTACTACTGGAAGATACACCCGAATATTGATCGATGGTCTCAGGATGATAGCTTTCCTGCTTTTGCCAAAGTGGTTGCAGCAGCGTCATTATTACTTTGGTATGGCGTGTTAGCTTGCGGGCGCTTTATTCCTTATGTCGGAACAGGTTAGCGCGAGGGGGCTAATATGAATTTAGATGGTGATTATCTGCTTGCCGCGACGCGACAGGAAGTGTGGGATAAACTGAATGATACTGAAGTATTAAAAGAGTGCATTCCGGGTTGTGAGATGCTTGATGAAATATCAGCTAACTCCTACCTGGCTACGATCCGCGCGAAAGTTGGCCCTGTGAACGCAAAATTCAAATCAGAAATCAATCTGCGTGACGTCAACGAACCCGAAAGCTATGTGTTAAGTGTAAAGAGTAAAGGTGGCGCCGCAGGTATGGGCGAAGGTCTTGCCCGGGTCAAGCTAAGCGAACAGGAGAATAGCACCAAACTTGATTATAGCGTTGAATTCAAGGTACAGGGTAAACTGGCACAAATTGGATCTCGTTTGATCATGAATGTTATAAAAAAGTTATCTAATGAATTTTTTTCACGATTCGTCGGCTATTTCCCGGCAATGCCTGATTCGGCAGAAGCCAGCGAATAAGTTAATTCACTATAAACGATTATTTTATAAATCTTGGTTACGACATGATTAGACGGTTTAAATAGACATGAAGCCCTACGATTTTTCATATACGCGTGCAACATCGCTTAGTCATTTATATGATTTGTTCGACGAATATGGCGATGGCTTAAAGATTCTTGCTGGCGGGCAAAGTCTTATCACCACATTAAATATGCGGCTTTCTTCACCGGAAATGCTGGTCGATATTAATGATCTGAGTGAAATCTCTTCGATCTCGCTGACAGATAATATAGTCAGTGTTGGTGCACTGGTCCGCCATGCAGAAATCCAGGAATCGAATGACATTAAACAACATGTGCCTTTACTTAAGCTGGCGATTGAACATGTTGCGCATGCTGCGATCCGTAATCGCGGAACGCATGGTGGCAGTATTGCTTTTGCTGATCCCGCTGCTGAAATACCGGCTTGTGTTCTGGCATTAAATGCAACATTGGTTCTGGCGAGTCGCGAAGGAGAAAGAAGAATTGCAGGATCGGATTTCTTTAAGGATTTATATGATACGGAATTAAGAGAAAATGAAATTATTGTCGCTATTGAATACCCGATAGCGAAAAAAAATACCGTATCTGCATTCCGGGAGTTCACACGACGCAAAGGTGATTTTGCCACAGCCGGTCTTGCTCTAAATGGTGAACTAGATGGAAAGGTATTGCAATCACTGTCACTGGTATTCTTTGGTGTTGCCAATACGCCGGTTCTTGCCAGACAAGTTGCGGATCTTATTGTTGGTGAACCGATTACTCCTTCACTTATTGAAAAAGCACAAAATGAACTGGCGAATGAAATTGAAGTGATTGGTGATCTTTATTCAAGTGAAGAAATGAAGTTGCATTTATCCAAACATTTTCTGAAACAGGCTCTGGAAGAATTACAGGTCTAATTATGAGTAATAAAACTGATATAAGCGTCAATGTAAACGGTCGTGAATATACAAGACATGTATCACCGAGAGTCTCGCTGGCCGATTTTATACGACATGATCTGGGACTGACAGGTACACATGTTGGTTGTGAACACGGTGTTTGTGGTGCCTGTGTTGTTAAACTGGATGGCAAGATAGTAAGAAGCTGCTTAACACTTGCTGTGCAGACAGATGGCCATGCTATCGAAACTATTGAAGGGTTATCAGAGTCAGGTGAAATTTCCGATATGCAGGAAATCTTTCATAAACGCAATGCCCTGCAATGCGGTTACTGTACTCCGGGTATTTTGTTAACTGCTGCCGAGCTTCTGGAAAAAACTGCAACACCTGATCGGGAAGAAATCAGGGAGTTTTTGTCTGGCAATCTCTGCCGCTGCACCGGGTATGAAGCTATTATTGATGCTGTCGAAGAAACTGCCAGGGAGAGACAGGATGGCAAATGATACCGACCTGACTGATTACATCGGTCATAGCGTACCGCGTGCCAATACGCTTGCCTTACTGAATGGACGCGGTCAATTTGTTGACGATATCAGTTTGCCGGGTATGTTACATGTTTGTTTCGTTCGTAGTCCTTACAGCCATGCACGGATCCTGGAAATTGATAAACAGGATGCTTTGCAATCACCCGGAGTAGTTGCTGTTGTAACAGGTAAAGAGTTACTTGCATATTGCGAACCATGGCGGGCAGAACTTACTCATTTACCACCTATGCAAACTGCATTGCAATACGCGATGCCACCGGAAAGAGTTTGTTACCAGGGAGAACCTGTTGTCGCCGTTGTGGCTGAGTCACGGGCACTGGCCGAAGATGCAGCGGAACTGGTGGAAATCGACTGGGAAGAGCTGGCCAATGTTGCCAGTATTGAAGAGGCAATGCAGAGCGAAGGTCCAAGGGTACATCCCGAAATGGATACAAACCTTGCCTGGTCAATGGAGCTTGAACAGGGTGAACTGGATAAGCAATTTTCTGCAGCGGATGTCATTGTTGAGCAGGAGTTTTATGTTGATCGCCAGACAGGCGTCACCCTGGAACCCCGTGGAATTATAGCGAATTATAATTCGGCAGATGGACAACTGTTACTTCATCACTCAACGCAAGTACCGCATATTCAGCGAGCCGTGTATTCGAAACAGTTGGGTATCAAGGAAAGTAAACTACGCATCATTTGTCCTGATCTTGGTGGTGGTTTCGGTTTAAAGCTACATATTTACAGCGACGAAATTTCAACGGCAGCTTTGAGCGTAATGTTGAACCGACCATTGAAATTTATCGCAGACAGACTGGAATCATTTTTATCAGATATCCATGCTCGTGGTCACATAGTTAAAGCAAAAATGGCTTTAACTGAGGCAGGTAATATCACTGCCCTACAGCTTGAAGATGTAGCAGGCGGAGGTGCTTACCTGATTCATCCCCGAACCAGTACGATTGAACCCTTACTGGTAGGTGTTTGCACACCTCTTGCCTATGACATTGAACATTACAAGGCCAATGTCTCACTTGTTTACCAAAATAAAGTACCAACAGCACAGTATCGTGGTGTAGGTATGCCGGTTGCGAGTCTTGTCATGGAAGGCATGATGGATGCGGCCGCAAGAAAAATGCAGATAGATAAAGCGGAAATTCGTAAAGTTAATTTACGAGCTGATGATGCTTATCCCTGCAAATCAGTTACCGGCGAAACCCTGGAAGGACTTTCTCAACACGAATCACTGGATCGTTTGTTGGAGATGTGCGCTTATCCGCAGCTTCGTGAAGAACAGCAGAAACTTCGCGAGCAGGGAATATATAGGGGTATCGGTCTGGTTACCGTTGTCGAAGGTACCTCGCCAAGTCCTGCACTGTATGCCGCCGGAGGAGCACCAATTAGTTCTCGCGATGCCTGCACCTTAAGGCTTGAATCAGATGGCAGCATCGCCTGCATCACCAGTTTGACGGAACAGGGGCAGGGTGCCTATGCGATCATCAATCAAATTGTTGCGGATACCATTGGTGTGAAAATGGACGAGGTGGATATCCTTATGGGGGATACCAAAGCCACGCCATTTGGTGGTGGAACATGGGCATCACGTGGTACTTCTATTGCGGGCGAAGCCGCTCTTTTGTCGGCAAACGCAATGAAAGAAAAAATCCTTGATGCTGTAAGTCAATTAGCAGATGCACCAGCGGAACAACTGTATATCAAAAACGGTAAGGTTATTGAGATAGAAACCGAAAAAGTGGTTCTTACACTGGAGGAGCTAGGCCGGATAACGCATTACAGAACAATGGAATTTCCCCAGGGTTTTGATCCGGAACTGGTGGTAACAAATCATTACAGTCAGCGTGATCATATGATGCTGTATGCAAACTGCGCCATGTGTCTGACCCTTGATGTTGATATCAATACAGGGCAGGTAAAACTGGATCAGATCTGGGTAGTTGAAGACTGCGGTAAAGTTATAAACCCGATGTTGGTTGATGAACAAATACGAGGTGGCGTTGTCCAGGGCATTGGCTCTGCACTTTTCGAGGAATGCATTTACGACGAAGATGCCCAGCTGCGAAACGGTACCTTAGCGGATTATCTGGTACCTATGGCTGGTGAAATGCCTGACATAAAAATCGCACATGTGGAAACACCAACACTGGTAACCGAGTTAGGTGCAAAAGGTTGCGGGGAAGCCGGGATAATAAGTATTTGTGCTGCAATTATGAATGGTATTAACGATGCGCTTGAACCACTTGGTGATGTGTCACTTACATCTCAACCATTTACGCCTGAAAAAATTCTAAAGGCCATTGGTAAAATATAGCGTCGGTAATAGTCGCTATATTTTGCTTTTACCCATCAGCATTTCGACAAAGTGATCAATCAAGGCATCAATGTTGCGTTCTTCATTTTTACCCACATTCAGTGTAAAGCCATCAAAGGCCATCCAGGTCAGAAATGAGATCATGGAGTCCTGCATTAAAAAATGCCGTTCTTCCGGTAAACAATCAAGTATGAGTTTATGCAGGAAGTCTTCGCACCATTTAAGTGAGTCATGTGGTTTTTCCAAATCAGCGGGGGCGGTAACAATTGCCTGGATCAAATTTCGAGCAAAGCCATTATCTTCATTGGGAATGTCTTGCCAAATGCACTTGAATATATATCGCAAACGTTTTTCAGGGTCATCTATGGCGTGAATATCATTAGCCAGTTTCATCATTCTTGATGTAAGCAGTGGAGTATAAATTTCATACAGAAGATGAATTTTAGATGGAAAATATATGTAGATATTTGAAGCAGAGATACCTACTTCTTTTGCTATTTCTGACATGCTGCATTGAATATAGCCCTTGTCACGGAATAAGCGATAAGCACAATCGAGGATTGAGTCTCTTACTTCTTTTTTCTTTGTTTGTACCATTTTCCAGCTATTAACAATATTTAATTAAGAATAAATTGGCTTCGGTTAATCGAAATCAATAAGACCATCTGAATAAGGAATAGTATACATTATTATAATTCGCTTGCTTTCGTTTCTCCAGGCTACATTAAGATTTCTAAAAATGACTGATAAAATAAAACCTACTTACAGTGTGCTTAATCAATTCAAGCTATCAATTTATTATCCAATATTAGTCCTTGTGATTTCGATGTTATGTATATCACTTAATCATGTGATAGGAAGGGGAGTGCATCTTGAAGTGCCTCCGGTGGGACTGGGTTTTTGGCGGTGTTTCGTGGCCTCATTGATATTGCTACCCATTATCTGGCCGAATCGTGTTTATTTAATTTCTACAATACGAAGTCATTTCCAGATTCTCGTAGTAGTTGGAATAATATTGACTGTAAGTACCACTTCCGTTCTCATTGCTCTTCACTTCACCACAGCTACTAACGCAGCAATGATTAATTCAACACAGCCCATAATCACGATCATTCTTGCCTGGTTATTTCTTAACGAGCAATTAGAGAGACAACAAAAGTTTGGAGTATTACTAGGCTTTATGGGTGTTATGGTAATGATATCGAAAGGTGATTTTCATAAGCTAATTAATGTAGATTATAATATAGGCGATCTAATTTCTTTGGCAGCTATGATCGGGCTTGCCGTATACAGTATCAAGCTAAAAAGTCTGGCGGATAAATTTACCGCCGTCGAACTATTATTCTCCATTCTTACAGTTGGAACACTGTTTCTCCTGCCTTTTTATATTATAGAAACAATTTATTATCATCCGGTTATCATCAGTCCTACGTCTTTATCTTCTATTTTTAGTATGGCAATTTTTGTTATGGTACTGGGTATACTGGCCTGGAATATTGGAATACAGTTAGTCGGCCCTTCGATGGCATCAATTTTTCTAAACCTTATCCCTGTCTTCGGCGCCGTCCTTTCAATGATATTTTTGGGTGAACAATTTCACTTCTATCATTTTATTTGTTTTCTATTCATTTTTGCAGGGATGCTGATGGTGCTAAGACGATCATTGCAAAACCTAAAACTAGTGAACAAAATAGTGAATTAAAGCTTCAGAGGAAACTTGACTGCCGGAGAGTCTAATTAGTCTACTCTATGTTACGATTGTTGAAACTGGTGATTTGGGTGAGGTAAGGTAATGAAAGCCGCAAAAGTTTTCTTATGTGTTGGAGCCGGTGGTTCGCAAGGAAGTGCGATGGCAAGACAGCTGTTAAAAGCAGGCTATGTTGTAACGACGATCGCAAGGAGTAAAGAAAAGTGCGATCAACTTATCAAAACAGGTCTGGATGCGCGCTTGGGCGACCTGGCTGATCTCGAATCATTAACGGTAGCCATTGAAGGTGCTGAATATGTTGCATTTGTACTTCCACTAGAGAGAGACAAAGACAAGCTTGCGCTATATACCGAGAATGTAATCGAGGCAAGTAAATCAGCCGGTATAAAAAACCTGGTTTTCAATACGAGCTCAAGGTTTCCTCAACATGAGACAATCGTTCCCGGCTTTGGTGAAAAACGAATGGTTGATGCCTTACTCCGCGACAGCGGACTACCTTATATATGCCTGCGCCCAACTATTTACATGGAGAACCTGGCAGCACCCTGGTCTATCACTGATGTTAACGATAACTCCTGCGTGAAGTATCCAATAGCTGATGACAGGAGAGTAATCTGGAATAGTGTTGAAGACGTTGCGCGTTATGTTGTTGCGGCTCTGGAGAAAACCGAACTAGCGGGGCGTATTTTTGACATTGGCGGGCCTCAGGCTGTGACAGGAAAAGAAATTGCACAGCAGTTTTCAAGTGCCCTGGGTCGCGACGTAATTTATAAAGGAATAACACCACCGGAATTCGCAAAAGGTCTGGTTCCCTTTCTGGGCGAGACTCAGGGCATGGGTATGGTAAGTTATTATGAATACGTCAATGAGAACCCGGAAAATTGGGGCGAAGTGAGTGATGATTTAGCCTTGTTGAATTATGAGCCCAAAGATAATTTCGAAACATGGGTCTCACGTCTTACACCAGATGTCTTTAGATAAACTATTTAACGATCCTAATTATCCTCGGGAGCAAGGGTGATGCCGCAGACGATTTCCATCGAAGAATTCAGCAATCTCTGTCAGCGTGTTTTTACCAGGCAGGGTTTCACTGCTGAAGAAGTTGAGGCATGTACAGATGAAGTCGTTGATACACAATGTCGGGGCATGAATTCTCACGGGGCGGCACTTATTCCGCTGTACCTCGAATTCAAACGCGAAGGTACCGTGGGACCGATTGAACTGTTAAAAGAAACACCGCTATCGGCACACCTGGAAGGCAACAATAACGCCGGACCGATAGTCTCACGTCGCGCAATGGATATCGCCATCGAAATGGCACAGACGAATGGTATCGGTATCGTTGGCGCGAGGAACCGCTCACCATTTATTCTTGCCGGCTATTATCCGAGGAAAGCAGCAGAACAGGGCTTGATAGGGATCAACTTCGGTCCCGGCGGTTATATCGATATTCCTGCCTATGGCGGTATGGATCTTATAATGTCGACGAACCCAACAGGAGTTGCGGTGCCGAGCAAAGACGGTCCGGTTGTTCTCGACATGGCGTTTTCCAGCCTCGGAGCTGGCGGCTGGGGATCAAAGCGGAACAGACTGGAAGGGCTACCTTGGTTCAAAGACGGGATCCTTTCGAAAGAGGGTGTGCCGACGACGGATA
>JABHFC010000024.1 GCA_018676275.1 Gammaproteobacteria bacterium
CTGCCATAACATCATAGTGACGAGGCTTAAAGCCAGGACCAGCACAAATTGTTTTGTATCCATAATATAAAATTCAGGGGACCGGGTCGTAACCACCAGAGTGAAACGGATGGCAGGAACACACTCTACGTAATGTTAAATAAAGACCTTTAAGTGAGCCATGTCGATCAATGGCCTCTATTGCGTAAGTGGAACAAGATGGATGATATCTGCAATTACAGCCTAAAAACGGACTAATGCAATAAACATAGAGCCTTATTAGCCCAGTCAGGATTTTATGCATTTTACTATTCTTTCCCAGTGCGTTTCTATTGAGAGATTTAATTCGTTACTGTTTTGTTGGAGAATTTTCTTCTGCGCCAACACCACAATATCTATCCCTGATAGTTCTTTTAGATGCCGACGAAAACTTTCCCTAATCACTCTTTTTATATAATTGCGCTGTACTGCAAGCCGCAAATTCTTTTTTGATACTGCCAGCCCAAGTCGAGCAACACTTAAAGAGTTTTCTCGTGCAAGCACCAGAAAACTATTATCTGCGGAACGTTGTGCAGAATCGAAAACCTTTCTATATTCTGATGCTTCGGTCAGTCTTAATGATTTTGGGAATGCTTCAGTCCGATAGGAAACCGGTGTCTTTATGCTGACAATCTTTTTCGGCCTTTGGCTCTTCGTGCTTTTATTATCTGCCGACCTGCTTTAGTCCGCATACGAACTCGAAAACCATGGTTGCGCTTACGCTTTAGATTGCTTGGTTGATATGTGCGCTTCATTATTATTAAAACCTATATTTACAATTACTTATGTTGTGTTGAAAAAGCCGAGCATCTTACTTGGAGAGTGTCTGTATTGTCAATTCATACATGGATCTGAGATCCTTATCAGGTTGTGGATAAGTACAAAGAACCGGTATACACTCGCCGATTCTAAATCTTCATAATTTGGTATGGAACAGGGGTCGGGTATTAGGTATGTCTGTATGGAAGTCTTGTATCGAACGCCTCGAAGGAGAGCTCTCTCCACAACAATTTAACACCTGGATACGACCACTACAGGTTGTAGAAAAACAAAACACTATTCAACTTTTTGCTCCCAATCGTTTTGTTCAGGATTGGATAAATGAACAATACATGGAGCAGATTAAACAACTAGTTAACAAGCTTTCTGTTGATAGTGAGTACTTAATAACAATAGAAGTAGGGAATCAACAGGCTAATTCTCCGGTAAAAAAAGTAACAACAAACCCGGTAAGCACCACAAACAATAAAGCTGTTCATCGAAAATCAAGTAACCTTAATCTTAATTTTTCTTTCGATAGTTTTGTTGAGGGTAAATCCAACCAGTTAGCCAGAGCGGCCTCGATGCAGGTCGCAGAAAACCCAGGGAATGCCTACAACCCTCTTTTTATATATGGTGGAGTAGGTCTTGGCAAAACACACCTAATGCAGGCAGTGGGTAGCGCTATCCTGGCCGAAAAACCAGAAGCCAATGTTGTATATCTGCATTCTGAGCGTTTTGTCGCAGACATGGTAAGAGCTCTGCAACATAATGCTATAAATGAGTTTAAGCGATATTATCGCTCTCTAGATGCTTTATTAATTGATGATATTCAGTTTTTTGCTGGCAAAGAACGCTCGCAAGAAGAATTTTTTCATACTTTTAACGCTTTGTTGGAAGGGCAGCATCAGATCATTCTTACGTGTGATCGTTATCCAAAAGAAGTAAATGGTTTGGAGGAAAGACTAAAATCACGTTTTGGTTGGGGTTTAACTGTAGCTATTGAACCGCCAGAACTGGAAACCAGGGTAGCTATAATTAAGAAGAAGGCTGAACTGGTAAATATTCATTTACCTGATGATGTTTCATTTTTTATTGCAAAACGATTTCGTTCTAATGTACGGGAACTTGAAGGAGCTCTAAACAGGGTTGTCGCCAATTCTAATTTAACCGGGACACCAATAACCCTGGATTTTACGCAATCCGCTTTAAAAGACTTATTATTATTACAGGACAAGCAGGTAACAATAGATAATATTCAAAAAACAACAGCAGAGTATTTTAAAATAAGAGTCGCTGATCTCTTATCGAAAAGAAGAAGCCGTTCTATTGCGAGACCAAGACAAATAGCAATGACTCTGGCAAAAGAATTTACCAACCACAGTCTACCTGAAATTGGAGATGCTTTTGGAGGAAGAGACCACACCACTGTTATCCATGCTTGTAGAAAAATAGCGGAACTACAACTTCAGGATCAAAAAATTGAAGAAGACTACAAAAATCTTTCCAGCATACTTACAAGATAGTGTTTTAAAGCTGTTAATAAGAATACAAAAATAAGTTATTTCGATTAAAATCAATACTAATTAACAGCCTTAACAAACTAAACTAACAATAAATATATTTAAAAACCAAACTATAACTAATTGGTTTTAATAAAGTAACACAACTTATCCACATACCAACAGTTCTTATAATAGTAATAATAAGGTTTATAAAATGAAATTTATTATTAAAAGGGAAGAATTACTTCCTGCATTGCAAATAGTTAACGGTGTTATCGAGAGAAGGCAGACATTACCAATTCTTTCTAACTTGATGTTAAGTGCAAAAAAAGATTCCTTAATCCTAACTGGCACAGACATGGAAGTAGAATTAATTACGACTCTAAACCAGGCTTTAGGAGCGGATGGGGAGACGACATTGCCAGCCAGAAAATTACTGGATATCTGCAGAGCTCTGCCGGAAAACTCTGATATAACAATTAATGTTAATGGAGATAAAGCTCAGGTTACATCAGGCAAAAGTAGATTTACTTTATCTACTTTGCCCGCACAGGAATACCCACTGGTTGAAGAAACAGAGGCTATTGTTGAATTTGAAATAAAACAAAACACGTTTAAATCTCTTTTAGATAAAACATCTTTTGCGATGGCACAACAAGACGTACGTTATTATCTAAATGGATTGTTACTGGAATTAGATGGCAAAAAACTAAGAGCGGTAGCAACAGATGGACATAGGCTGGCCCTTTGTGACACAGATTTAGAGACTAATTTAACTGAAAAAGTACAGGTAATAGTACCGAGAAAAGGTGTCCTGGAACTAATTAGACTTTCTCAAGACAAGGATGAGAATATAAAGGTAAAGATAAGTACTAACCATATAACAATAAGTTGGTCTGATCTGCATTTCACTAGCAAACTAATAGACGGCAAGTTTCCTGATTACACAAGAGTTATCCCTGAAGAGGGAAATGCGCCAATATTGGCTGACAGAGAGCAATTAAAACAAAGTTTGACTCGAGCATCTATTTTGTCGAATGAAAAATACAGGGGAGTAAGAATTTTACTAGAAAAAAATAAACTTAGAGCATTGGCACACAACCCTGAACAAGAAGAAGCCGAGGAAGAATTAGAGGTTAATTATGATGGATCTGATATGGAAATTGGCTTTAATGTGTCTTATTTACTGGATGCACTTGGAATAATTAAAACGAACCAGGTTATTTTAACCGTCTCAGACCCGAATAGTAGTTGTCTTGTATTGCCGGAGGGCGAGTCACGGTGTAAATATGTAGTGATGCCAATGCGTCTTTAATGATATTTGATTTATTAAAGATAAATAATGTTCGTAATATTAGCGACGCTTATATAGAACCAAACGCTTTTCTTAATATTGTTATAGGTCCGAACGCTAGTGGTAAGACAGCTCTACTTGAAGCGATACACCTATTAGCAAGAGCTAAATCATTTCGAACACCAAGAATAAAAGATGTAATTCAATATAATAAAAAGGAATTACAGGTAGTAGCGGATATAAAGAACCATCAAAAAGCTGTTATTTCCACTGGAATAGAGAAAAGTCATGGTTCTACCTTAGTGAGGTATAACAGCATGCCTGTCAAAACCATCTCAAACCAGGCTAACAACATTCCACTGGTGCTAATTACCCCTGATAGTCACCAACTCGTAACAGGCTCACCTAAACAGAGAAGACATTGGCTGGATTGGGCAATGTTCCACGTGGAACAGACCTATTTGAGAGACTGGAAGGCTTATCATAAAGCCTTGAGAAACAGGAATATTGTGCTTAAAAATGGCGGAAATAATCAACAAATAAGTAGTTGGGAAAGTTGCATGTTGGATTCTGCAGAGGTTCTCAACACTTTAAGGAGAGAATTTATAGAAAAGCTATCTACACAATTTAGTAAATTGTTAGTAGATCAGTTGCCAGGAGAAATAAGAATAGTTTTTGATAGTGGTTATCCTGATAAAGTGGATTTTGCTGAATATCTGGCTGAACACAGGGAGCAGGATAGAAAATTAGGTTATACAAGATTTGGTTCCCATAAAGCGGATATTCGATTTATGGTTGATGAAAACAAAATAGCCCAGGTTTATTCTCGTGGTCAGATAAAGAGGTTTGTTACATTGATTTTGTTGGCTCAGGCCAGGACTTTTGAATTAATAAACCAGGAAAAACCGGTGTTTTTAATAGACGATTATGGGGCAGAACTTGATAGTCAGGCCAGGGCAGATCTTTTGTCTTCTGTGGTTGCTTATGGTGGGCAAATCTTTATTACATCGACGGAAAAAGATGAGTCTCTTTCAAGCCTGGAAGAAATTAGTATGTTTCACGTGGAACGCGGAAATTTTAATAAAGTGGTAAAATAACAAGGTTAATTTAAAGAGAGTAGAGCATGACTGAAGAGAATGATTATGGTTCATCGCAAATCAAGGTATTAAAAGGTCTTGAAGCGGTGCGTAAAAGACCGGGGATGTATATAGGCGATACTGATGATGGTACTGGTTTGCATCATATGGTGTTTGAAGTGGTGGATAATAGTATTGATGAAGCTTTGGCGGGGCACTGCTCTGAGATAAAAGTTGTAATTCATACAGATGAATCTATATCGGTTGTGGATAATGGTAGAGGAATACCGGTAGATATCCATGAAGAAGAAGGAATATCAGCAGCACAGGTGATAATGACGACACTGCATTCCGGTGGTAAATTTGATGATAATTCATACAAAATATCAGGTGGTTTGCACGGAGTGGGCGTGTCAGTAGTTAATGCTCTTTCAAAGAAACTGGAATTAATAGTTTACAGGGACGGCCACTGTTACAAGCAAACATATAAAGATGGCGATCCTACCGGGCCTATGGAGGCTGTTGCGGAATCTAATCATAACGGTACGGAAATTAAATTCCTGTCTAGCCCGGATGTGTTTAAAAATATCGAATTTCACTACGATATATTAGCCAAACGCCTGCGTGAACTATCTTTTCTTAATTCAGGTGTTCGAATAGAGCTTACCGATGAGCGGGATGGCAAGCAGGATATTTTCGAATATAAGGGCGGAATAAGCGCATTCGTTACTCATCTTAATCGTAATAAAACTCCCCTACATGAAACCGTAATAGATATTGATACTGAAAAAGACGATGTTGTTGTTCAGTTGGCAATGCAATGGAATGACTCCTACCAGGAAAATATATTCTGTTTTACCAATAATATTCCTCAGCGCGACGGAGGCACTCACTTAGCAGGTTTACGTGGTGCTCTTACCCGGACTATTAATACTCACATGGAAAACAAAGCCCTGGCGAATAAGGATAAGACTCAAATAACAGGTGATGACGTTAGAGAAGGGCTTACTGCTGTGTTATCTGTAAAGGTACCTGATCCTAAATTTTCTTCTCAAACCAAAGACAAGCTTGTTTCCAGTGAAGTAAAGGCCGTCGTAGAGTCTTCCGTATCGGAAAAACTACAGGAATTTCTGGTGGAAAAACCGGTAGATGCGAAAGCGGTGTGTGAAAAAATTGTCGATGCTGCGAGAGCCAGAGAAGCCGCTCGTAAAGCAAGGGAGCTGACAAGACGAAAAACTGCTCTTGATATAGCCGGTTTGCCTGGAAAGCTTGCGGATTGTCAGGAAAAAGATCCTGCTCGCTCAGAAATATTCCTGGTGGAAGGTGATTCAGCGGGAGGCTCTGCAAAACAGGGCAGAGACAGGCGCTCACAGGCAATATTGCCACTTAAAGGTAAAATACTAAATGTAGAAAAAGCCCGTTTTGACAAAATGCTGTCTTCAGTTGAAGTGGGTACGCTTATAACAGCACTGGGTTGTGGCATAGGCAGAGATGAATTTGATCCTGATAAATTACGTTATCACACGATTATCATTATGACTGATGCTGATGTTGACGGGTCTCATATTAGAACATTGTTATTAACTTTCTTTTTTCGGCAAATGCCGGAGCTAATAGAGCGAGGGCATATCTATATTGCTCAACCCCCTCTTTATAAAATTAAGAAGGGAAAGCAGGAGCGTTATATTAATACCGAAGGACAAAGAGAGGCTTATATAATGGAGCTGGCCTTGAATGACGTATCTCTACAGTTAGAGGAAAACGCCGAGCCTATAAGCACTGAACTACTTACGGCTATGTCGGAGCAGTTTCTGAATATGAGGCGAGAGCTGGAGCGTTTATCAAAACGCTATCATCCTGTGGTGCTCGATGTGATCAGGTATATGCCACAGCTTTCCGAAGAAGATTGTGTAAATGAAGCCAAAGTGGCGGATTGGTTTGAGGATCTGCGTCAACGCCTGTTGTTGGAAAAAGGAGATGGTGCCAGTTACAACGTTGAAGTCTTTTCTACAACGGGCGGCAAGGACTTTGGTGGAAAAGTAAGCATAATTACTCACAGTGTAGAATCCACAAATGTTTTTACCCCTGATTTCTTTGTTTCGGGCGAATATATGGGGCTGACAGCGCTGGAAAACGAGCATACGCTTGAGTTAGCGGTTATTAAGCGAGGAGAGAAGTTGAATTCGGTGGCTACGCTCACCGAAGCTTTTGAATGGTTGTTGAAAGAAGCTGCACAGGGGTTGCATATCCAGCGATATAAAGGTTTGGGTGAAATGAATCCGGATCAGCTGTGGGAGACAACAATGGATGTAACTACTCGTAGAATGTCTCAGGTTAGAATAGAAGATGCTGTGGCGGCAGATGAAATCTTTACAACTTTGATGGGTGACCAGGTTGAGCCCAGAAGAGAGTTTATTGAGATAAATGCCTTGTCCGTTGAAAACCTTGACACCTAGTAGTCTGCATGAGCACAGGCCCACAGGCTTACTTTAGTTGCTCCGGCGGCTTTTAGTACTTTTGCCAGTTCATTTGCTGTTTGCCCGGTTGTAACAATGTCGTCGACGATCGCAATAGAGCCTGAAAGTTCTGAGCCATGGAAGCTGAAAGCACCTTTAATATTGGTTCTTCGTTCGGCCGGTTTCAGATCAAACTGAGGCAGCGTGTTTCTAACCCTTTTGCAGCTTTTATACTCAAGCGGCACGGCAATTCTACTACTGATTGTTCGAGCGATTTCCAGAGACTGGTTGTAACCCCTGCTTAATAAACGTCTTGGGTGTAAAGGCACGGGAATTAGACGATCTGGCAAACTAAAGTTCTCAGATAATATTTTGTCGGCCAATTTTTCACCGAACTCGTGTGCCAGAGATAGCTGGTTCTTGTATTTCAGCGATCTCAGTAGAGTCGTTACAGGAAAGTTATAAGAGCCGAGTGTAAGAGTGTTGTCAACAAACCCTGGTTTGCGCATACATAGTGCACAAAGCCTGGTGGCAGTCAGGCGGCGCCCACACTTGTTACAAACAGTATGATTGCTTGTTAAATCATTCCAGCATGACTGACATATGAGCGAAGAGCTGTTTGTCCGCTCAACACATAGATGACAGTGGCTTGTCTGATTAATTATCATACACTAGTAAACTAGAGTCTAGCCTCAAGGTTGACAGCTTGTTCGGGAAGAGGAATTATGCGCTTGGTTAATAAACGAGTGAATAATAAATGGGTGCTGAATCTAATACATACAAATTGCTTCTGGATAGTTCTGCGATCAGGCATGACTGGACTGAGGAGCAAATAAACGCGCTTTTTGAGCTGCCGTTTAATGATCTTCTCCATCATGCGCAATCTGTCCATCGTCAGCATTTTAATCCAAATCAGGTGCAATTAAGTACTTTAGTTAACATTAAATCTGGTGGTTGCTCGGAAGATTGTTCTTATTGCCCGCAAAGCGCTCGTTACAATACGGAAGTGGAAGCAGAACCATTGCTCGATATCTCAGGAGTGTTGGAGTCGGCGAAACAGGCGAAAGCACAGGGCGCCAGTCGTTTCTGTATGGGCGCTGCATGGCGAAGCCCAAAAGAGAAAGATTTTAAACAGGTGCTGGATATGGTTGAAGGCGTAAAAAATCTGGGTCTGGAGACGTGCGCCACTCTGGGAATGCTGGATGAGGAGCAAGCGGCAAGACTGAAAGAATCGGGTCTTGATTACTACAACCATAA
>JABHFC010000195.1 GCA_018676275.1 Gammaproteobacteria bacterium
ATTTTTGATTATGCATCAAATGCATTTTTTATCCACTCGATATTTTCCTTAACAGATCTGCCGCTTATTAAAATGACATCAAAGCGGTAATAAGGAGTACTACCTCTTTCAGCATTTTGTAAATAGTGCTGACTGGTAAGGATAATTCTATTTTGCTTACCTTGATCGATAGTTTCGATCGTATCCAGTATTTTACTTCCTGCTCTGGATCGCACTTCAACAAAAATAGTTGTGTCTCTGTCCTGCATAATCAGATCAATTTCACCCTGAGGAGAGCGATAATTTCTGACAATAACTGATAATCCTTCATTCTTCAGGAAGTTCAGGGCCAGGTCTTCGGCCAGGCGTCCTTTCTCCGTGGTGCCTGACTTCAATGCATCAGGCCTTAATCCAGTAATGCAGGTGCACCATTAACAAACCTTGCCCATAAAAGTTTACGTTGTATACGACCATCTTTGTTCATATATAAATCACCGGTTTCACCGTGATAAACCGCAGTATCCTGCAGAGATAGTTTGCCTATGTAGGGAATCATGCGATAAGCATCTATACCAAGTGCATACAAACGTCTGTAATTAGATGTATCGGCCGACCAGTTATTATTAATAGTGGTTTGAATTGGTGATGAAAGATGCTCAGTCTCCAGCAAGGCTGGTATGTCCGTGAATCTTATGCCATTCATATCGCTATCTGCCTGCGGATTTTCAACCCCGCTAAAAGCATGAGAAGAAGCATAAACCGGAATGCCGGTGGCCTGATAAAAACGGAACTGTGGCACAATTTGTCGGGCGGAGAGGGGAACAGCGGCCATAAAAATCATATCGGCATCTTCACGCAGGCGCGGTTCGGTTTTTAGATTCCTGTTTAGTTTTTGCCGTAATTTATTACCGCGCAATTGACTGCTGTCGATGTTTAACAGCTTTTTTACCGGTGTAGAGTAATCCTTTGAACGATGATCATAACTTACGAATTCAAGCACTCTACCGCCAAGGGCTGACCATGTTTCGTTAAAAGCATCAGCCAGACGCAGCCCCCATTCGTTATTGGGAGTGATTACCAGTGCCTTATTATGGCCATCGAAAATTCCTCTTTCAGCGATTTGCCTGGCTTCGTCTTCCGGAGACAAGCCAAATTGAATTAGCTGGGGTAATTTCTGTGAGCGAGAGAATTCATTTTCGCGGGTACTTTGTTCAGCATGGTTAAGAGCGAGAGTTGTTACATTTGTATTGTCAGAGCTTATTAAATTATCAACAGCCTGTTTTTCGAGTGGACCAACAATAAAATCTGCACCATTACTGACGGCCTGGTGATAGACACTTTCAATATTTAGTGCGGTCGCATCATAAACAGAAACTTTAGGTCTATTTTCCGTATCGCTGTACCAGGCGGCGAGAAAACCATTGCGTATAGCATGAGAAGCTTTTTCATATTGTCCTGATAAGGGTAAAAGAATTGCAATATGCTTCGGTTGCAAAACGGCGCTGTTACTTAATTCCAGTATATTGCGGGTTATAACCGGGGACGCAGAATGTCCCGGGTATTGTTCAATCCAGCTATTGATGGACTGCTCCAGCATGCCTGGTTTGAATAACATGGTTTGATTAATGATGGTGAGTTCTATCCATGCTGTTCTGGCATCAGAACCTGTGCTACGTAATTCACGCAATAGCGGAAGTTTGATTCGATTAAGATCTTCCCAGATATGTTTTATGTTTGTCAGGCGTTGGGATGGATCGAGTAGAATATTATCCAGTTGAGTTCGTTCATCAACTGCAGCTATAAAGTTTATGGCAAGTTCATAGGCTTCGGCTTTGGCTTTATGCCAGGCGATCACCAGTTCTACTGAAGTCGCGGCTTCAGGAGTAATTGAGAGCAAGGACAGGGCATCTTCAGCTTGTTTATTTTCCAGTGCAATATGTGCTAATAAAATATTTTGATAGAAAGCATCGTCAAAGTTTATTGCTTTCACGAAGTTTAGAATATCGTAAGCCTGTTCAGTTTCACCGGCGCGGATAAGACTGTCAGCTGTTCTTAACTGATAAAAAACAGCTTGTTCAGGATAAAGCCCTGCCAGACGAGTGTACTCGGCAGCGGCACCGAGATAATTCCCTGTTACAATTAGTTGCTGGGCTTGTGCCTCAGGGTCAGCGACGCTGGCGACATCTTTTTTGGTCGTTTGGTTACAAGCCTGACAGAGCAAGGCAATTATGATGCAATAAAGCGCTGTTCGCATTTACCATTCCTAAGTAATAATAGTCATTAGAGCAGACTAACCAAGTGGAGTTTACCGTGTCAAATCAATCCGGGGTGTTATTTATCGTAGCGACACCGATTGGCAATCTTGAAGATATAAGTGAGCGTGGCAGACGGGTACTGGCGGAGGTGGACTTAATTGCTGCCGAGGACACCCGCCACAGCAAAAAATTGCTGCTGCATTTGGGTATTACTACAGCTATGAGTTCTTATCATGATCACAATGAAAACGCAGCCGCAGCAGGAATTGTTGAGCAAATTAAACAGGGCCGCAATGTTGCGTTGATCTCCGACGCTGGTACACCATTAATTCATGATCCCGGTTATCAACTGGTGAAAATGGCTCATGAAAATGGAATTAAAGTGGTGCCAATACCCGGTGCCTCAGCTGTGATTACTGCACTATCCGCTGCCGGTCTGGCCACGGACAGATTTATTTTTGAAGGGTTTTTAGCTGACAAACAAACGGCGAGACGTAAACAAATGCAAGCTCTGGCAGGCGAACCCCGAAGCCTGGTATTTTACGAAGCACCACACCGGATACTCGCCTTTGTTCAGGACTGTGTTGCAATCTTTGGTGAAGGTCGCCAGGCCTGCATTGCCCGTGAGCTCAGTAAGTATTATGAAACTATAAAAACTGACACATTGGCGAACCTGCTAAGCTGGTTGGAAGCTGATGAGAACCAGCGTAAGGGTGAGTTTGTCATTGTAGTGCAGGGTAGTGACGAAATATTTGAAGATGGTGAAGAGGAGGCCATCCGGGTCCTGAAGATATTGTTACAGGGCCATCCGGTAAAACAGGCATCGACATTAGCTGCTGAAATCACCGGCTTGAAAAAAAATGCTCTGTATAAACTTGCACTGGATCTGCACAAACAAAACCAGGGAGATCAGAGCACCTGAAACATATGCTTTTCAGGTGCTCTGATCTCCTTGATTTTCCTGGTAAAGATTAAATGTTTTCCCAGCTTTGAAAATGCGGGTAATTATAGTGGTAATAAGCTTCCATCTTTAGTAGCTTTGCGTCCGGGAAGTCGGCCAGGTAATCGCTGTCGTTTATCGATAGAGGAAAGTCCGGGCTCCACAGGA
>JABHFC010000196.1 GCA_018676275.1 Gammaproteobacteria bacterium
AATACTCACCAACTTCAGAAATGGGTAAAAAAACCAAATCAAGTCCGTTTGGATCGGTGGAGAAGCCCATTAACCCCTTATCAATAGCGATAGCGTCAAAAGCCAGTTTTATCGCCAGAGCTGTGGATACAGATGCAACTAATTTACGTGATATTTTGTTGCAGGCGGCAAGACATCGGGGCTCAACTTTTGTTGAAATTTTACAAAATTGTAATGTATTTAATGACAAGGCATTTGCTTCCTTTACCGACAAATCTGTAAAAGAAGATCGTATGATTTATCTAAAGCATAAGGAACCTATACTTTTTGGCAAAAACAAGGAGAAGGCGATATCCATGCGGCGTGCAAATTCGGGTGTATTTGAACCTGAAATTGTTAACGTGAAAGATGTCGATGCTTCAGAAATTCTGATACATGATGAAACTTCTTCTGAAACTGCCCTGGCATTCCTGTTGGCACAATTGGATGAAAAAGAATTTCCGGTACCACTTGGGGTTTTTCGCAATATATCAAAACCCCTATACGGCGAGTTACTTGATGATCAAATCCAGGAAGCAACTAAAAAACTGGGTAAAGGAGATTTCTTCAAGCATTTGCGATCCGGTGATATCTGGACCGTGTAGTAAAACAGGCTTCAGAATAAAAGCATATATTTTGTCAGAGAGTTAATTACAGCTTCATTTTCAGCATCCAGACCAACTGTAATTCTCAATACTTTGTCTCCGTTTGCGATGGTAAGCAGACGAGGGATGAGGCCATCAGATTCAAGGAAAGCTGCGGCTTCGACCGCTGATTTCCCCTCAGTTTGATTAAATTCAAGTAAGTAAAAATTGGTGACACTGGGAACGACAGTAATACCTATAGCACTCAATTCTTCCAGTAAACGTTTTTGCCATTTAGCAGTGTGTTCCTTAATGCTGTCGATATATTTCGTGTCTTTCACTGCTTCTATTGCCATGGCGAGGGCAGGGCCATTGGTATTAAAAGGTGAGCGGATACGTTGCAATATGTCAATAATCTCAGTTGGACAATAGGCCCAGCCAATTCGTAATGATGACATTCCGTATATTTTTGAAAAAGTACGGGTCACGATGACATTATCAAAACTGTCGACCAGACTGGTGCCAGAATCAAAATCATTAGTAATTACGTATTCAGCATAGGCACCATCAATCACAAATAACACACTGGATGGTAATCCAGCATGGATTTGTCTTATCTGTTCTATATTTAAATAAGTTCCAGTGGGATTGTTGGGATTGGCAAGGGTAACCATACGAGTCTTATCCGTTACCTGGCTGAGAAGGTCATCAACAATGGTTAAATAGTTAGCTTCCTTTGCCAGTACAATTTTTGCGCCCTGTATCTGTGCGTATAAAGCGCACATTACAAAGTGGTTTGTACTGAGAATTATTTCATCACCTGCGGAAAGGTAAGCACGGTATATCAGATCGAGTAACTCATCGGAACCATTACCACAAATGACTTTATCAGGGTCGAGATTATGCACATCAGCAATAGCCTGTCGCAGCTGAAGTTGTGACCCATCAGGATAACGGTGCAAAGAAGAAGCTAAAGATTTATATGCATCTATAGCTAAGGGACTGGGACCAAATGAAGATTCATTACTTGATAGTTTTATTGGGTTTGCTTGCCCGGAGATCTGGCTTTTACCTTGCACGTAAGGAGATATCTGAAGTATCTCAGTTCGTGGTTTGGGTGAGTTCGCGGTCTTTTTCTGTTCAGGCGACATCTTTTATCACTCTATGGTGCTAAAAAAACAAGTTTAATCTTAAACTAATTCCTTGTACGATGAAAATAGTTTGAAAATCTGATATTTGCTTTTTCTTATTAAATTGCGACTCATCAGCAGGCTTATGCGTTGAAAACTGAAGATCTTAATGGATAGATACAAGATTGAATCTATCTCTGATTAACTAGTAAGTAATTCAATATTGGGATGGCTTAATTGATATGGCAATTATCGCAGAAGACAATATTTTTGTTTTAGGTGCTGCACTTTTTGCAATGGCCTGGTTAGGTTTCTGGATTGATAACAAGGATATTGGCAAAAAAATCTCTGGTGTTGTCTGGGTATTAACAGCAGGCATGGCCTTGTCAAACTTCCATGTTATTCCTTTCAAAAGTCCGGTTTATGATTTTGTAGGCGGGTATTTGATCCCCTTAGCCATTCCTTTACTACTGTTCAAAGCTAATTTACGCAAAATATTCAGCGAAAGCGGCACGATAATGCTGGTGTTTTGTGTTGCCAGTATGGCGACAATTATTGGTGCTGTGCTTGGGTTTTACCTTATGGATCTGGGTGATATCGGTCCGAAAGTGGCAGGTGTCTACACCGGAGGTTATATAGGCGGTGCTGTAAATTTCCTTGCCGTGTCACAGGCGGTAGAAATGACCTCCGAAGAATTTAGTGCTGCAATTGGAGCGAGTAGCCAGGTTAGTAATCTTGCCCTGTTAAGTTTGATAGCAATTCCCTCTATTTCAATCATTACCAGAATGATTCCATCTGAAGTAATGAATCAAATCAATGAAGAAAGTGAAGAGCATAAAAGTGAAGAGGAGCAGGAGCCTTTTATCCTGTCACATGTAACTGGAGCCATAGCAATTAGTTTTGTGATCTGTGGGGTATCTGATTTCCTCGGAGGCTATTTTGATGTAAAGCAATACAACATACTAATTATCACGGTCTTGACCATTAGCCTTGTGAATATGTTTCCGAAAGTAATGGAAGGTGTGAAAGGCGAATTCAATGTGGGCATGCTTATAATGTATCTTTTCTTTGCAATGGTTGGTGCAGGAACAAGTGCAACATTGTTTTTTTCGAGTGCGTTCAACTTATTTTTGTATGGCATGTTTATCATTGTTGTACATCTGGTTATCGTACTGACATTCGCAAAAATATTTAAAGTGGATTTGGCTGACGCGATAGTGGCATCTGGTGCAGCACTAGTGGGTCCTGCGGTGACTGCGGCAATAGCAATATCACGTGGCTGGCGTAATCTGATTACACCGGGGATTATGTGCGGCATTTTTGGTTATGCAATAGCAACATTTATAGGTGTTGCCGTTACCAAGCTATTGTCATAAACAGGTATATGTATTCAGACTCATGAAAAGAAGAGATCTATATAAATGATTAAACGGTTACAAATTGTAGAGCAAAAGCTTCAGCATATACCCAGAGAAAAAGAAGGTTTGCGACTGTGGTTACGCATTGTTTCATGTTCGCAAATGGTCGAGCAGGAAGTTCGTTCTATGCTGAGAGATAAATATGATTCCACATTGCCACGTTTTGAATTGTTGTCAGCGCTGGATCGTGTGCCCGATGGACTGAGTATGGGTGAGCTTTCAGGCTGGCTAATGGTGACAAAAGGGAATGTAACAGGGATAGCTGAGCGCTTGTCAGAAGACGGTTTTATAAAACGAAATCCGACGCCCACTGATCGCCGTTCATTTTGCGTTACCCTGACACCCAAGGGAAAGAAAATTTACAAGGAAATGGAAGAAGACTATGAATCTCTACTGGATAAATTGTTTACGGATGTTTCCCTCGATGACAGTGATACATTCACAGGTGTATTGGCAAAAGTGAAAGAAGTTGTAGAGGAGCTTAGGGAAGATCGAGAATAATTAAAGTGTGCTCACAGATTAATGTAGAATATTAATAAAACACAAACAGGAACCAGGTATCTAATAAGCGAGCGCCACAACAAATACCAGCGACCCGCAGAAATTCCGTACTCATTTGTCCGCATATGTTCAGAGATAAACCAGCCAACAAAAACTGCTACCATTAAAGTTCCTGCTGGAATACATATGCTGGTAACCAGGTATTCCAGCACTCTGAAAATTGACATTTCCTGAAACTTGGAAATAAACCAGAGTGGTCTTACATCGCGCCAGATATTAAACGAAAAGACAGTTGCAAGCCCGATAAACCAGGCAATAGAACCTGTGATAAGTGCAGCCCACTTCCGAGATATTCCTTTGTTTTCCTCAATCCATGCAACAACTGGTTCAAACATTGAAAAAGCAGAAGTTTGTGCCGCGAGTAATAACAAAACAAAAAATAAAACACCAAATAAAGCACCACCAGGCATTTGCCCAAATGCGATAGGCAATGTAACAAATATCAGGCCCGGACCAGAGCCAGGCTGAAGTCCGTATGCAAATACTATGGGAAAGATTATGAGACCTGTTAATAAGGCAACCAAAGTATCAACACCGGCGATGATAATCGAAGTACGGGGAATAGAAGTTTCTTTATTTAAATAAGCGCCATAAACAAGCATACCGGCCCCACCAACACTCAAGCTTAACATTGCCTGACCAGTGGCAAGTAGTACTGCATTGGCATTCAATTTTGGAAAGTCCGGACTAAAGAGGAATTGTAGTGCCGCCCTGGCATCACCGGCAACTAGAGAATAAATGGCGAGTATGATTAACAGGAAAAACAATGTTGGCATCATAAGTTTTATAGCTTTTTCAATACCTTTTCTAATACCTCTGCCAACAACAATAAGCGTTAATCCCATGAATAAACCATGCCACAGAGAAAGTCGTAAAGGATCAGATTTTAACTGGTTGAACATGATGACTGAGGTATCTGCATCCAGGCCTTCGAATTGACCTGACAGAGCCTTGATCAGGTAATCAAAAGTCCAACTGGCAACAACACTGAAGAAGGTGAGAAGAAAATATGCGCTTAGTACTAGTAACCATCCAAGATAGGTCCACTTACGATTTAATTTCTCATCTGAAGCAATGATTTCAAAACAATTTATTGGACTGCTCTGGCCGCGACGACCGATCATTATTGTTGCTATCAGGGCAGGTAATCCGATCCCAATGACTAGCATAAGATACAAAATGACGAAAGCGCCGCCACCATTTTCACCGGCCACATAGGGAAAGCGCCAGATATTGCCGAGACCAACAGCACTGCCTAGTGCGGCGAGAATAAAAGTATATTCAGATGACCAGTGCTCGCGTTTGGGCTTTTGAAGTACAGACATAAAAAACCAGCTATTTACAAACCAAAAATCCTGGCAGCATTATCGCCACGAACTTTGTCTCGAGCGCTGCCTGACAACTTGTTCACACGATCGAGGCATCCCACCATATCCCCAATATTAAACGGATAATCTGAACCGTACATTACCTGATCTTCGCTTCCAACCTGTACGCACATTTCCAATGATTCCTGTCGATAAGTCACCGCGTCGTAGTAAATATGCTGTAAATATTCACTTGGTGGTCGGTCAATATTTACACGTGCCCGTTTGGTTTTGTTAAAAACCTGATCCAGTCTGCCTGCCAGATAAGGCAATGTTCCTCCTGCGTGAGCAGCGATGAGTTTGAGATTTGAGAACCGATCAAAAAAACCATCACCGATCATTCTGATCACCGCAGTACTGGTATCGACCATAAAACCAATTGAAGCCACCATTGCAT
>JABHFC010000197.1 GCA_018676275.1 Gammaproteobacteria bacterium
AATTGCTGACAGGTTCCCGGTTAGTTACGACGCTGTAACGACGACAATGAAAGATTTTCATTTGATGGGTCGTTTTCAAATCGAACAACGAGATATACCTTATATTCTTGATGTTGCACACAATCGACAAGCGGCAGAATTACTGGTTGCGAATCTGCAAAAAATACCAAAAACAGGTCTTACACATTGCATAGTTGGTATGCTCAAGGATAAAAATCACGAATTAATCTTTCAGGAACTCGGCAAAAATGTCGATAGCTGGTATGTTGCTGATCTCGATAGTGAAAGAGCCGCCAAAGCCGATTTGCTCAAAGAGAAACTAATAGAAACCGTTAACCCGGAACAAATATATGATTTTGAAGATATCAACATGGCTTTTGAACAGGTAAAAAGACAGGCGAAAACTGGCGATTTGGTTCTTATTACCGGTTCATTCCTGACTGTACGTGCAGGTATCTTATGGTTGGAGAATAATAAGTAAGTTAGCTATGGAACGTAGATTAAAAGAACGATTGATTGGTGCTGCAGTGCTGGTTATGTTAGCTGTCATCTTGATTCCAATGATTCTGGATGATTCTTCTGAAAGAGATATTGCAATAACAAAAACTAATATACCTGCTCGACCGAAAGATGATTTCAACTCCAGGATTGTTCCGTTAAAAGAATCTGACTTAACACCGGTACCTGAGAAAACTACGCCGAAAGCAGATACGGAACCCTTGTTAGATGTCTTGCCAGAACCTGCTGTAGCGATAGAGCATAGTGAACCTGAACCTGAAAAGGAGAAGGAAACGAAGTCGACCCAGATTGTTGAAAAAGCTGTAAGTAATAATATGGGTGTCACTGCCTGGGTAGTTCAGCTGGGTAGCTTTAGCAGTGAAGAGAATGCGAAAGTACTGAATGAAAAACTGCGGAAATCAGGTTATCCGGCATTTGTTGAACCAGTTAAAAGAGGAACGACGACAGCCTTTCGGGTCCGTGTCGGTCCAGAGATTTTACGTTCAGATGCCGAAAGCTTAAAACAGAAACTAAAGAATAGTATGCAGATAGACGGCATTGTAATTCGTTATCCCTGATCCGATTAATGCAGATTTTGTTGAAGATAAACTAAATGCAAACCGTTGATATATGTATTCTGGTTCTTTTGGCCTTGCCGGCCATCGTAGGTGTATTGTATGGATTTTTAAATATCGTCTTCTCTATTGTTGCCTGGACATTGGCATCAGTGATTGCAGTAAAGTTTGGTGCTTATTTTACACCAATGCTGGCAAGTTTAACCGAGACGGTGTTACTTCAAAAAGTACTGGCATTTATTGGTGTATTTATTATAAGCCTGATGATATTGACCGGTATAGCTTACTTCATTATGAAGTTATTGGGACGAACCGGATTGACTGGAGCAGATCGAATACTGGGTTTGTTTTTTGGTTTTGCTCTGGGTGGCTTTATCGTAGCTGTGATTATTTTTATGGCGGGCTTTACTGCACTGCCAAAAGAACAATGGTGGAGAGACTCAATTATGATTGAACCTTTTCAGGTAATTTCTGACTGGGGTCATCAATTCCTGCCAGAGGATTTTGCAAATCATCATGGTTATGAAACAGAACAAATAGCTGAACAACCAGAGGAAGCCGTCTAATTATGTGTGGTATCACAGGTATTGTTGCCAGGAATAATGTCAATCAGGCCATTTACGATAGCCTGACCATGTTACAGCATCGCGGACAGGATGCTGCCGGAATGGTTACCTGCGATGGAGATCGCCTATATCTACGTAAGAATAATGGATTGGTGCGCGATGTGTTTCATACACGTCACATGATGAACCTGAAGGGACGTATGGGTATTGGTCACGTCAGGTATCCCACTGCTGGTTCCGCATCTTCAGCCGAAGCTCAGCCTTTTTACGTTAATTCCCCCTACGGTATTACGCTTGCACACAATGGTAATCTTACCAACGGGAAAGAACTAAGCCATGACCTGATGAATTCAGATTTGCGCCATTTAAACACAGGCTCTGACTCTGAAATATTATTAAATATTCTTGCTCACGAACTTCAGCGTGTTGGCAAGACGCGTAGCAATTTAACAGCCGCTGATCTGTTTCAGGCGGTTGCTGGTTTACACAAACGTTGTCGTGGAGGTTATGCAGCGGTAGCCATGATCACAGGTGTGGGAATTCTTGGATTTCGTGATCCTTTTGGGATTAGACCAATTGTTTTTGGTGAAAGAATAACGGATAAAGGCAAGGAATATATGATTGCTTCAGAGAGTGTTGCAATTAACTCATCAGGTTTTAATTTGATACGGGATATCGAACCAGGTGAAGCAGTATTTATTTCA
>JABHFC010000198.1 GCA_018676275.1 Gammaproteobacteria bacterium
AAATGATGCGTTACATGCGTTGGTTGGCAAGACGAGACATCGCCCTGGATAGAGCAATGATCCCATTGGGTTCCTGCACGATGAAATTAAACGCATCGACCGAACTACAGGCTTTGTCCTATCGCGAGTTCAGTGCCATGCATCCTTTCGCGCCTCTGGATCAGACTCAAGGCTACCAGCAAATGTTCGAAGAGCTGGAAGATATGCTTTGTGATCTTACCGGTTTCAGTGCTTTTTCGTTGCAACCAAATGCCGGTTCTCAGGGGGAATACGCTGGCCTGCTGGTTATAAGAAAGCATCAGGAAGTCGCGGGAGAAGGACATCGAAATGTTTGTTTAATTCCAGCATCTGCACATGGTACCAATCCCGCCAGTGCCGTCATGGCAGGCTTGAAAGTCATCATCGTTCTCTGCGATGAAAATGGTAATGTCGATCTGGCAGATCTAAGAGCGAAAAGTGAAGCTCATAAAGAAAATCTTTCAGCATTGATGATCACTTATCCTTCAACACACGGTGTCTTTGAAGAATCAATTTGCGAGATTTGCGATATAGTTCACGAGCAGGGTGGTCAGGTCTACATGGATGGCGCCAATATGAATGCTCTTGTTGGCATAAGTCGTCCCGCCGAAATTGGTGCCGATGTAATGCATATCAACTTGCACAAAACCTTTGCCATTCCTCATGGTGGCGGTGGTCCTGGCATGGGACCAATCGGTGTGAAGGTACACCTTGCACCGTATCTGCCCGATCATCCGGTAGTCGACGGCGTAAATCCGGCAGCAGGGAAAAATGGCACCATAGGAACTATTTCAGCCGCACCCTGGGGTTCTGCCAGCATACTGAGTATTTCCTGGGCCTATATAGCAATGATGGGTGCGCATGGTCTGCGTAGAGCAACAATGATTGCAATATTAAGTGCGAATTACATTGCCAAACGCTTATCACCTTTTTATCCGATTCTTTACACCGGTAAAAACGATATGGTCGCGCACGAATGTATTATCGATTTGCGTGGCATAAAGGAATCCTGTGGAATTACCGTTGATGATGTAGCCAAGCGACTGATTGATTATGGCTTTCACGCACCGACGATGTCTTTCCCGGTAGCGGATACATTGATGATAGAACCGACAGAGAGTGAAAACAGAAGAGAGCTGGATCGCTTTTGCGACGCGATGATTTTTATTCGAAAGGAAATAGAAGCCGTAGAGAATGGTCAGATGGATGCTGTGGATAACCCCTTAAGGAATGCTCCACATACGCACAAACTTTTACTGGAAGATGAATGGACTAAACCCTACAGCAAACGTGAAGCATTTTATCCGATGGAGAACATTCGGGATGATAAATATTGGCCTCCAATTGGTCGCATAGACAACGTACACGGTGATAAAAATTTGTTTTGTAGCTGCATTCCAGTTGAAGAATATTCAATTGAAGAGAGTGAGTAGGTAGAAGATTATTTTAATGTATAGTACTGCACGAAAGATTATCAGCAATATTAGAGGAGTTTAGGTGATGAATTGGGGGACAACACGCGTAAGAATTTAAAATTTTATGAGTGTTCGGCTGAAGGCCTCCTCCTAAAGCTCCAGTTTTGATCCTCGACTCCTCTAATATTGTTGTAATTTTTTGTGTGGAGTTAAGGCTAATAATATTCCACTATTTCGCTCAGTTTATTTCTCATTATTACCCCAATAATTGCCAATAAGCGAGAATCTCGTTCTCATTATATAAGAAAGATAAGCGGAATTAGTGTTGCGCTTATCCATTAGGTATACGTCTTGACAATGTTGCGCAACACGCTACACTTAGCAAATGATCAAATCCTTCAAGCACAAAGGATTGGAGAAGTTCTTCGAGACTGGTAGTACCCGTGGTATCCAGGCAAATCATGCTGCTAAATTACGTTTGCAACTTGCGGCATTAGACACTGCTTTCACTATTGAAGATGTCGATATTCCTAGGTATAGACTCCATTCACTAAAAGGCTCTCGGAAGAGAATCTGGTCACTAACTGTCAATGCCAACTGGCGTTTGACATTCCAATTCACTGACGGAAATGTCTATATTTTGAATTACGAGGACTATCATTAATGACTATGCACAACCCACCGCACCCTGGCGAGTTTATTAAAGGGACGTATATGGAGCCCTTCGATTTAAGTTGTCGTTACCTTGCTGAACAGTTAAATGTAGCGGCGTCAACGTTGAATCGTGTATTAAAAAAGCAAAGTGGCATTAGTCCAGAAATGGCGCTGCGTTTATCTAAAGCGATAGGACGAAGCCCCGAGAGCTGGTTAGCTATGCAGGATGCTTATGATCTATGGCAAGCGAAGAAAAATATTAAGCTAACCAAAGTACAGAAGGTAAAGTTAGATGCCGCATAACTAGCAGCTCCACGAAAACCGTGCAAAAGGCGCGCGGCCTGTAAGCTGAGATGTTGAGGTGATAAGCTGGAAAAATAACACGCGTAAGAATGCAGCTTTTACAAGAGTTCGACTGAAGGCCTCCTCCTAAAGCTCCAGTTTTGATCCTTGACTCCTCTAATATTGTTGTAATTTATTGTGTAGTACGCTGTTCTTCCATATTTGCCCTAAGTAATTGCTAAGCCGTATTTTTTTGTCTTTGACAAAACAATTATTTTTAACGCATGTCTGTAGTAAATGCTCTTTTCAGAGCTTATCCTTTTGTGCTAGGGTTGGATCCGTAGCAATATAAACCGGAGACAAGGAATGTTTCGCAGGGAAGCGATAGAAGCAAAAAGACAAAAATTACACGGGGATGTTTTCCTCATTCAACCCACATCATTTCTGGTGCTGGGATTCTTAATCCTGTTAATTGTTTCTTTCGCTGTCACCTTACTTTTCGCTGGTAGTTATGCTCGTAGTGAAGGCGTAATCGGACATCTTGTTCCATCCAACGGATTAGTAAAAATCCAAACTGCCCAGCCTGGCACTCTAGAGTCAATCCATGTCAGAGAAAGAGATTTAGTCAAGGCTGGACAAAAACTGGCAGCTATTTCCGTTTCTACCAACGCTCTGGATGGCACATCGTTTGTTGATAAAGCTATTGCCGCTTTAATAAAGCAGGAAGTCGAATTAACAACCCAAATCACTCTCGAGACAAACCAGTTGGAAGCAGAAACGGCGCGTTTGATAGCTGAGCAAAAGGCCCTTGATCTGCGAGAGGACTCACTGCAAGTCCAACTTGGATTTCAACAACAACTTGGGGCTTCAATTGAGAATAATTATAGAGGAGTACAAAAGCTTTTATTGCAGGGGTATATAAGCAAAGAAGAGTCCAAACGACGTCAGCAAGAATGGATAAAACAAAAAACTCAGGAGAAGTTGAGGGAGCAAGAACTGAACGAAGTTAAATTAAAGCAAAAACAACTGGAAATCCGTCTGTTGCAATTGCCGAATGAAAGCAAACAACGTGTTGCCAGATTAATGGTGCAACAGGCCGAGCTTGAGGGTAAAAAAACCGAATTATCAGGACGAAGAGCCTATGCCATAAATTCTTCCATTAATGGCAAGGTTCTTTCTATAAGCATGGATAGTATTGGTCGTTCAGTTGATGCAGGACAAGCACTTTTTACCATTATGCCTGAAGGCAGTGTGTTGGAGGCGGAACTATTTGTTCCAAGCAGGGCTGTCGGTTTTGTTGCAAAAGGGCAGGAAGTGAGACTCCTATATGACGCCTTCCCGTATCAGTACTTTGGTTCTCATAAAGCGATTATCACAAATATAACCGAAACAATTTTGTCACAGGGCGAATTACTCACACCATTCAAATTAACCGAGCCTGTTTACAGAGTCACGGCTGACATTGAAAAGAAAACAATTGAATCAAGGGATATGGTGCTGTCCTTACAGTCTGGCATGACATTAAAGGCAAACATTGTTTTGGAACGACGCAGTTTTATTGAGTGGTTATTAGATCCACTTCGAGCCGTGAGAGAGCGGGCATGAATACGGCTGCTTTAAATCTGTCAGGCTCATCTTATTTGCCTGTAATACGACAAAGCGAAGCAAGTGAATGTGGATTTGCGTGTCTCGCCATGATCGCGAACTACTATGGCTTCAAGATAGATATTATTACTCTTCGAAGAAAGTACACGACAAGCCTGCAAGGGATGTCGTTAAGGTCGTTAATAAAAGTTGCAGGAAAACTTAATTTGGCTTCACGTCCTGTTAAAGCGCCGCTTGAATTAGTTCGGCAGGTACATTTACCAGCTATTGTACATTGGGATATGAACCACTTTGTTGTATTAAAGACTGTGTCTAAATATAAATATGTGATTCATGATCCGGCATGCGGTGAACGCATTTACACAGAAGCCGAGTTTTCTCAGCACTTTACCGGAGTTGCACTGGAGTTAACTCCAACAAAGGACTTTAAGAAAAGAAAAGATACTGTCGCTTTAAAATTGACAGAACTTTGGGGGCAGATGCATGGTTTAAAAAGGAATTTGTTGCAGGTCTTTGTATTGTCAATCATATTACAATTATTCACGCTTGCCAGTCCGTTCTACCTTCAAATTGCTGTTGACGAAGTGCTAAGAAAATATGATTCAGATCTTATGTTGGTCCTGGTGCTTGGCTTTGCCGGTTTCACGCTTATTAATTTCGTTACACAGACCTTGCGTGGGTATGTGCTTTTATATTTTGGCAGCATGCTGTCTTATCAAATGGTAAGCAATCTCTTTCGTCATCTTATTAACCTGCCTGTCGAATATTTTGAAAAACGTCATATAGGGGACATGGTATCTCGTTTTGGCTCTATGGAACCTGTCAGGGTAATGATTACAGAAGGTTTCATAGCCGGTGTTATAGATGGCATTATGGCAATAACAACGCTAGTAATGATGTTTGTCTATAGTCCGATATTGGCAGCAATCGCCCTTATTGCCTGGGGATTCTATTTCATTCTTCGGCTTATTTTTTATAAGCCTTACCGGTTGGCGCAGGAAAACCTAATCGTTAGTCAGGCACTGGAAAATACAACCTTCATTGAAACCGTACGCGGCATTACAAGCCTTAAACTATTTGCCTGTGAAAAAGAGAGAGAGAATGTCTGGCAGAACAAATATGCTGAGGTAATAAACAGTAGTGCAAAATTAGGGAAACTGGACATCTGGTTTCAAACTGCCAACCAGGTTATTTACGGACTGGAACACCTCATACTGATTTACGTTGCTATAAATATGGTTATGACAGGTCAGTTCAGTATTGGCATGATATTCGCCTTTATGGCCTAAAAAGGGAATTTTACCGATAAAGCATCGGCATTAGTAGAAAAAGTAATTGAATATAAAATGTTAAGTCTTCATCTGGAGAGAGTAGCCGACATTGCTCATTCTGAACGGGAAGATCAGGGCGTGGAGCTTACTGAACATGTTCAGTCTGATGCAATTACAGGAAAAATTGAGCTAAGAGATATTTGCTATCGTTACAGTAGCGAGACACCGGAAATACTGAAAAGAGTCTGTCTCAACATAGAAGCGGGTGAATCGATCGCTATCATCGGCCCATCTGGTTGTGGTAAGACAACACTTTTAAAAATCATGACGAGCTTATTTAAACCTGGAAATGGACAGGTTCTTGTCGATGGTGAATCCCTTGCTGAATATGGTCTGACAAGATATAGGAATCAAATAGGCGTAGTTATGCAAGAAGATGATCTGTTTGCAGGCTCAATTGCCGAAAATATTGCTTTCTTTGATCCTGAAATGAAAATGGACAAGGTAATATTTGCTGCCGAAGCTGCCATGATCCATGAAGATACGATGAAGATGCCAATGAAGTATGAAAGCCTGATTGGTGATATGGGCTCAGCTTTATCTGGCGGTCAGAAGCAGCGGGTTATGTTGGCCAGGGCTTTGTATCGGCAACCGAAAATTTTGTTTATGGATGAAGGTACTGCTCATCTGGATGTAAATACAGAGCACTTAATTAATGAGTCTATTAGAAATCTTGGGATTACTCGGGTCACAATAGCACACCGACCTGACACAATTTATTCCGCGAGTCGTGTATATCTTTTATGCGAAGGGTTATTACAGGAAGTTTTTTCAAATAACTGCACTAAAAATTCATTACAGTTTAGCTACAATTTAGAGTAAGGATATATCATGGTTAGCAGGGACGTCTTGAACTGGTTGGAGAATGATAGCTTAACTCAGGAGGATATAATTTATTTATTGGATAGATTATGTCGGCTAGGTACAAAATTCGAATCGAATGTAAGCCCTAAAGTAGTAATCTTCCTGAAAAGTAAAACACGATTGGATAATGTTAATAGAGAAGATGTCGCAAAATATCTGAACATGAGCAGCAGAACACTTTCCAGAAAATTGAAAAAAGAAGAGACAGGGTTCCAAAAGATCCTGGATGAAGAGAGGCAGCGACGCTGTTTTTATTGCATGGACTGCAACATTGTATGCGGTCAGGAAATAGTTGAATTACTAGGACTTTCAGATATATCTCATTTTTACAGAACCTTTAAACAGTGGACGGGTTACAGCTTTTCAGAAGCTAAGTCATTGTTGGCAGAAAATCACAGTGAAATTGACACTATTTTTCACAGACATAATGTTGAGATAAATAGATAATTAGGTCGGGTGCTGACAAACTGTATTTAATTAAACTGAAAATATTGAGTCAGCTGTTTTGTGTATTTAGTAAATATTATCAAGGAGAGAAATTATGCAAATTATGGATGGCCAAAATGAAGTAAGAGAGCTCACTTATAGTGAAATAGATCTCGTGAATGGAGGGCTTGATTTCGGGACAGGACCTGGGGGTATTTTTAGTCTTCGCAACGTTACAAGAGCCGTAAGGTTAGCCGGTGGTATAGGCTTGTTGTATCAATCGGCCCAATTTGGTTATGATCTCGGGAGTTGGGGCTACAATACCTATACTCGTTATAAATATAGTTCAAGATAAAGTTTAATTCTTGCAGTATGTTAATAGGCTTTAAATATTTGTATAATGCCACCTGAAGTTTATTAACTCAGGTGGCATGTTTTTCATGCCAACCAGGAGAATGTAATGGATAACTTCTCAGTTCAGTTCAAGTTAACTGCTCAAACAATGAACATAATGTACTGGTTATTGCTAATCAGCCCACTCGTGTTTTACTTGGTAATAAATATTACTGAATCCGGAGTTGAAGGATTATTTAGTAATGTTACGAGTGTCCATTCATTACAGTCCATCCCCGTTTTAATAGCAGTCTATGTATTACATGAAGCTCTGCATGCTCTCGGCGGTATGATTGTTGGGGCTAAACTGAGTAGTTTTAATTTTGGTTTTGACAAAAAATCGCTTTCTATCGAATTCGGTTGTGATGAACAGATGACACTTAAAGCATATTATTTTATGTTGCTGTTACCCTTCCTTGTGCTAACCCCA
>JABHFC010000199.1 GCA_018676275.1 Gammaproteobacteria bacterium
CGTGCTATTTCCGTGGATAATCTACCCAGGGTTTTACCCTTGGCATCGACCAGGAACCAGTCGTGTTTTACGTCTGCAGGTGTGGGGCTAAAAGTATTCATTTGTGTCTCAGTGACTGCCGATAAAAAGAGAGGGGCAATGGTACGGATTGGCCCATAGACTGTCAATATATCGTGCCCTTGATCAGGCAAATATCCTCTTATAAGCAGCGGAATACAGCAATTGCAGGTAAAATCCACTATATGAGTCAACGCCAATATAGCCAACTGGACAAATTTCTAATCGAATTCGATGCTGGTTTGGCGGCGATGTTTGATAAATCCGGGTCCCCACAGCGCTCGAATCCCGCCAATAATGAGTCTGCAGAGGGGCTAAATCCTGCCGAAACGAGAATATCCCAGGGCTTGATGCGGGTAAATCATGCTGGCGAGGTTTCTGCCCAGGCCCTGTATCAGGGTCAGAGCCTGACTGCGCGTTCAAAGTCGGTTCAGGAATCCATGCAGCAGTCTGCATTGGAGGAAGTTGACCATCTGAATTGGTGTAAAGATCGGCTGGATGAGCTGGGCAGTCATACCAGTTATTTAAATCCACTCTGGTTTAGCGGTTCTTTTACCATCGGAGCCGCAGCGGGTCTGGCAGGAGATAAATGGAGTCTGGGTTTTGTGGCCGAGACTGAGCATCAGGTTGTCGTCCATCTTGAATCTCATTTGCAAAAATTACCGGAACGAGATGAAAAAAGTCGCGCGATACTTGAGCAAATGAAAAAGGATGAGGCCCATCATGCTTCCGTGGCGATAGATTCCGGCGCCGCAGAATTACCAACCGCGATTAAGAAAGTAATGACTCTATGTTCCAGGATAATGACCAGTACAGCTTACTGGATATAGTAGGCCTTTGTAGCGTTGAAACGAAAGATTCTGAGTCGACAGATTAAAGAACAGCCTTAAAAGTAAAAAAGAAAATAATTGCCAGTACGGCACCTATTGGCAGGGTAATAATCCAGGACATTAATATTGTGCCGATTACGCGCAAGTTTAAAGCTGAAATACCACGGGCAAAACCAACCCCGAGTACCGCTCCAACCAGAGTATGCGTGGTAGAAATAGGAATACCTGTGCCGGAGGCCATTACCACAGTTGAGGCGGCAGCCATTTCACAGCAAAAGCCACGGCTTGGAGTGAGTTCAGTAATACGATTGCCGACGGTTGCGATAACTTTATGTCCGTAGGTCATTAAGCCGACAACTATACCTATACCACCCAGGAGCAATACCCAGGGAGGTAGTGCCATTTTTTGTCCGATCACGCCGCCGCTATTTAATATGCCTACTACGGCTGCCACGGGTCCAACCGCATTTGCCACATCATTTGAGCCGTGTGCGAAAGCCATGGCGCAAGCGGTAAAAATCATCAGTACGCCAAATACACGTTCGACATTTTGATAGTGAGAATCTTTATTAATCCCTGTATCTAATTTGATTCTATCGATTAATATTTTGCCAATGATGGCAATGACAAGCCCTATAGCAATGGCCATCAGGTAACATTCCTGTTGTGTCATTTCCAGTCCGATATGTTTTAGCCCTTTAAAGACAGTGACAAGCGAAATGACAAAACCGGTGAGGAATATGTATACAGGTACGTAACGTTTTGCGTACTTTAATGGATCACTGGTATTGAGGATCAGGCTTTGTACGCTTTTGAAAAGAAGATAAGCCAGGGTGCCGGCTATAACAGGTGAGACTACCCAGCTCATGGCTATGGAGACAACTTTTCCCCATTTCACCGCTTCCACCCCAATACCCACTGCTGCGAATCCGACAATGGCACCAACTATAGAGTGAGTTGTGGAAACCGGTAGCCCATAACGAGATGCAATCAATAACCAGGTTCCAGCTGCCAGTAGAGCAGAGAGCATGCCATAAACAAGCAATTCCGGTGTGCCGCTCATAAGAGTGGCGTCGACCATGCCTTTGCGAATTGTCGAAGTTACTTCACCACCGGCCAGGTAAGCGCCAGCGAATTCAAAAATAGCCGCTATTATTACCGCAGTTCTGAGTTTGATTGCTTTTGAGCCAACTGATGTTGCCATCGCATTGGCGACGTCGTTGGCACCGATTCCCCAGGCCATAAACAATCCAAAGGTGGCTGCCAGCGTTAGCAGAAGAGTAGTGTGTTCCATTGGTTTTACTTATTATTTGGCGAGCATTAACTGTAGGCGATTGCCTGTACTTTGTGCGGTATCTGCAAGGTCACCTGTCCATTTTATGATTTCATAAATGAACATCACATCAATCGGAGACAAATCAGATTCGACCGCATAAAGTTGCGCTCTTAATCCTATTTGAATGTCATCAGTATCGTCTTCTATAACATGGAGTTCTTCTATCATCGCCTTGACGCGTTTTGCTTCATCGCCTCGAAATCCGGACACAACTAATTCATCCAGTTCGTTGATAGCGATTTGGGCCTGTTTGGCTGCGTCAATACAGCGAGTAAGAAATTTCATGTAAGTGTCGTGCAGAGTCTCGGGTATCAACATCTTTCGACCCAATATCAAGCCGGAGATATCTTTTGCGCGATTGGCGATGTGATCCTGTAAATCCAGTACTTCCAGCACGTCGCGTCTATCCACCGGCATAAAAAGACTGGAGGGCAAATGCATTCTCAACTCATTTTTAATATTGTCGGCTTCATTTTCAATACCGGCCAATTTACTTTGTACCTTTGTCGCCTCTTCCCAGTCGTTTGCATAAACCGCTTCAAAATATGGTATTAACTGTTCGACACACGAGACTACTTTATCGATGTGTTTTTGTAGCGGTGTGACAGGTGAGTCGCCAAAGATTTGTGAGAAATAATTTAGTCCAGCCATGAGCCGATTGTCCGATATTTCTCAAAAAATTGCGAATAATATATTGAAAAATAAACTGGAGACCCCATATCTTATATCAAGTTAAAACAACCTGATTTGGAGGTGCAATATGTCACTAGTAAGATACGAGCCCTATGGCCTGTTAAATAGATTTCAGAATGAATTGAATCGCCTGGGATTAACAGATCCTTTAGCCGATGCAGTTAATGACGACAGTTCAAATGTCGCCGTGAGCCAATGGCGTCCAGCTGTGGATATAAAGGAAGAAGAGAATCAATATACTATTCTTGCCGATATTCCCGGCGTTGACCCGAAAGATATTGATATCACCATGGAGAATGGTGTGCTCAGTATTAAAGGTGAAAAACATGACGAGCATGTCGAAGAAAGTAATGGATTCAAACGGGTAGAACGCAGTTCCGGTAGTTTCTATCGAAGATTTAGCCTGCCTGATACAGCAGATGCTGACAACATAAAAGCCGTGAGTAAAGATGGTGTGTTGAAACTGGTACTGCCCAAACACAAAAAGGCACAGGCAAAGAAGATAACGGTAAATAGTTAATTACTGTTTGAATCATCAATAAGGCGGAGGTAACTCCGCCTTTTTATTTTATATCATGATAAAATTTGTCTAACTGAACTTTCGCGACCACATCTTTCTAAGAAGAATCTGCAGAAAAAACCAATAGAATTAAGAGGACATCGGAAAATATGAATTCAAAGCGATTATATGCCGTTTTCAGTATGGTAATCATGCTTCTCACCACTGCCGTTGCAAATACCGCTATACCACAGGCAGTTGATGGTCAGGAATTGCCCAGTTTGGCACCTATGCTGGAAAATGTTACCCCGGCGGTTGTTAATATAGCTACAGAAGGTCGGGTTCAGTTAAAACAAAACCCTCTTTTTAATGATCCGTTTTTTAGACGCTTTTTTAATATCCCAAACCAGCAGCAACCACTGGAACGCAAAACCCAAAGTCTCGGCTCTGGTGTTATTGTTGATGCAAAACGAGGTCTGGTGATAACAAATAATCATGTCATAGCAAATGCTGTTGAAATCACAGTAACACTGCGAGATGGACGACATTTGAAAGCGGAAGTGGTAGGTACCGATCCTGAAACAGATGTAGCTGTA
>JABHFC010000200.1 GCA_018676275.1 Gammaproteobacteria bacterium
TGGCTGTATGATTTCGCTCGGCTACGCTATTTTTGCTTCCAGGCCGAGGATTTTAGCCTCGCACATTGACAAGGAAATGGTGCTCAAAAATGAAGCTGAAATTCTGTTCTTCGGAAATTTTGTCAATATGGAAGTGACGGAGTTTCAGGCAACGATGAATGAGTTGTTGACCAATCGGAACCTGCTTTACGATAACTTGACTCGAAACCTTTATTTCATGGGCAAGGTGCTGGAGAGAAAGTATCGACTTTTGAAGTACTCTTATACTTTTTTCTTTATGACACTCGCTATGGCTGTTGTTTTTTTTATCGGAATGTTCATTGGCATGGCTGGAGAGTAAGAGACGAACTCTACAATATTATTTACTTTGTTTCAGCAGCACATTACGCCGGGACAGGATCGCCTTTCGGCGTTTCGCGTCGAGTACATCACCCAACATATCTTCAAGTAACTGGGCATCCATCTGCTGAAGTTGTGATTTCAGGTAAGCTGGAACAGCGACAACCGCCGACTTCAAATACCTCGGTGCACCACGTTCAACACCGAGAGTGTTTTCATTATCAGTAAGAATCAGTCGCATATCACTTGAAGTGTAACGCATAGCATTTCTTTGCCGGCCCTTGTTATGCAGAAGAATGTCGAATGCATACATCATGTTGAATTGATCTTTCAGTGAACACCAGGCGGAACTGCCAAGCCGTCTGGTCATACGCTGATCTTCATCGATGAGCTTGTCTGTGTCCAATCGGATGACTCCGCTTTTACCATCCACATTACGTGGCACAGCCACTGGTATCATTTCCATGCCCAGGTGCTGGTCCAGCCGATATGCTGCTACTTCTGGCAATGAGGTAGAAGAGCGTTTTTTTGACTGGTCTGCAGTAAATCGTGCCTGTATGGGGCGGCCTTCATAATCAATAGTCACCAGCGTACTATTGTCCTCCTGTAACTCGTTGCTGAGAATTGGTGCCGTTGACAGAACCTGTTCCAGTGCCATATCCGTCAGGTTAATCCTGCCTGGTCGTGGTCCAACCCGTCTTGCTTGAGTAGAGATTGAATTGTCGTCTGAGCTGTTAGGGTAATACGCAGTAACCTTGTCACCCTGTATGATTGTCGCGGATGGCTGACCATGATAGTGGGAATTCAATATACCGGTATCAACCCGAACCAGCATACCGTTGAAACGACTCTCAATAGTGCGCGAAGGGGTCGGTGTGTGACCAACAACAAGGCGTCGGGCACCCAGGTGCTCCAGATGTAAACGTAGACGGTCTTTCTCGATGGCTGCACTACAGCCGATGTTGCCTCGATACCAGGTTGGTGAATCGCTAGCAAATATGTCTGAGCGGTAGGCATTAATCAGTCGCTTTGCTGTTTCTTGATCTTTCTGCGTCACAGTTTTCTGAGCATTCTTGTTCTCAAGCAAAGGTTTGACCAGATCCGGTTGGTCAAAAAAGTTTGTTGCTGCGCCGAATATTCCCTTGCTCACAAAATATTCCCTGCTTGATACAAACTCCCTGAGTACTTTGTGATGAAGACGATTAATTTCGTCTACTGATTTACCCAACATCGACAGCGATAAACCACCATGAACAAATACACTGTCATTGACCTTTATAATGACAGGACGTGTCAGCAACCACTTCCCAAGTGCGCCCTCAGCAGAAAACAGCTGGCTGTGTCCGAAAAAACCTGGTGGATGTAGACGTTTAAATTCTTCCATTACTACTGCCGCACTAACTTGCTTATTACTTTGAAGGCTTTTGAATTTTTGCAGACCCGCACTTCGATGTTCTGGATCTTCGACATCGGCATAACGTGCATATTCGGCCACAGCGACATAACGCAGGTCGCCGACCAGATTCATAATTTCATGATTACCAAGAACCAGATGCACCATGCCCCCAGCATGTTTAGCCTCGGTTTCCAGCCGCATAATCATTTCCAGCACATCGCGTGAGCCTGCACCTCGGTCCAGTACGTCGCCAACTATGACAAGATGGTCGCTACTGCCTGACCAATGTCCATCGTCATCGATTAACCGAGCGCCTGTTAACAGCGTGACGAATTCATCAAAGGCACCGTGAATATCGGATACAGCTATGACACGTCCGGAAGTATTCCATTCTGCGTTATTGGCAGTCACCTGCAGGGGTGACAGACACAGTAAGAAAGCAATAACTATGGTGGATATAAGATGTCGATGTGTTTTTAACATGACGGCTATTGATTATTTTCGGGTTTGTGCATTATCGAGGTTAGCCCAGGTACAAGCCAGACGACAAGCAGGTATTGCCTGTATAGTATATTGGAAGTTGAATTACGTGAACTAGTTCCGCAAATGATGAATATAAATTGGCTATACCAGATACGTGAACATAGCAGGTATAATAATTACCCATGCAACATACCAGGATACTCGGACCCAAAGCATTGGCACAGTTCGTGGTTGCGCTTGCTCTACTCATAACTTTTTCAACAGGTCTTATGGTCGGTCGTCACGTCTCCAGCGAAACCAGAACGGGCCAGGCTAATACTGCTTCGGGACCTTATTTTCCTTACGAATTGGATCAAGCGATCCGCAAAATTGAATTACCGGAGATCCTCCGGGAAGCCTCCGCGATAAGCTATATTGACAGAGGTCGTATCGGCGTGGTTCAGGACGAACTGGGCACGATATTCATTTGCTCCATCATAGATGGTCGTATTATCAATCAAATCTCCTTTGCTTCCGGCGGCGATTTTGAGGGATTGGCCATTCTTAATGATGAAGCCTGGGTTCTACGTAGTGATGGTGACTTATTTCATGTAAAAGGATTAGGGGACGCCAACCCTTTAACTATTAAGGTGGAGACCCCGTTAGACAAAAAGGATGACACAGAGGGCCTGACCTACGATGCGATTGAAAAGCAACTTCTAATTGGTCTGAAGGCACCACCAAAATTGAAAGGTAAACGGCACAAGGGTATGCGTGCTGTTTATTCCTATAAGCTCGATCGCAAATTCATGTCTGAGTCCCCATTTTTATTATTGAACATGGATGAAATAAAACGCGTTTATTCCAACCAGGTAGTCGGTAACAAGTCAGAGAAGTTTAAACTGAAAATGAAAAAGGATTTCCGACCATCGGATCTGGCAATACATCCGATCACGGGACATATTTATCATATTGCGGCCAGAGGCCAATTACTGGTAGTTAGTGATCGAAGTGGTCAAATATATTATGTCAGAGATCTACCAAAGCTTATGTTCAGACAGCCCGAAGGTATCAGTTTTGATCCGCGCGGAAATATGTTTATCGTAAGTGAAGGAGTTGACAGTAAGGCTATGTTATTCGAATTTAAATATCAGCCGGTTGCCAGGAAAGTCGAAGCTGAGGCGCAAACAAGCAGTTTTAGTCTTTTATAGAAATATAAGTCGTTTATGACCAACCAGGCATTTTGATTTAAAGTGATGGAACTGCATTGAATTTGGCTGGGGGTAGAGGACTCGAACCTCTACTGGCGGAGTCAGAGTCCGCAGTCCTACCATTAGACGAACCCCCAGTAAGGGAAACAGATTATATACTATAGAGAGTGCTGAGAAATTACTTCGTACTGCGATGCGAGCACCGCAGTACGAATAAACTTTGGAACGGCAGAACTATTAATTAACGCTTGCTGAACTGAGGACGCTTACGTGCTTTGTGTAAGCCAATTTTCTTACGCTCAACTTCTCTGGCATCTCGTGTAACAAAACCGGCCTGACGTAATACCGGACGTAATGTTTCGTCGTATTCAATCAGTGCGCGTGTAATGCCGTGACGAATTGCACCAGCCTGACCTGAGATTCCTCCGCCGGAAACCGTAATGTTGATATCAAAGTTATCCTTCATTTCCACAGTTTCCAGTGGTTGACGAACAATCATTCGACCAGTCTCGCGACCAAAGTATTGATCAAGAGTACGTGCATTAATTGTGATGTTGCCCTTTCCCTTTTTCAGGAAGACTCTTGCGGTGGAGCTTTTTCGGCGTCCGGTGCTGTAATAGATTTGTGCGGCCATGTATTAGATTTCCAGTGGCGTAGGTTGTTGTGCGGAATGTGAATGCTCGGTGCCGGCATAAACGCGAAGTTTACGAAACATGTCGCGACCTAAAGGACCTTTTGGCAACATGCCTTTCACAGCTTTCTCAATGATCATCTCGGGCTTACTGTCTCGGAGCTTGTCAAATGTTGTTGATTTCAAACCACCTGGATACCCTGAATGACGATAATAGATTTTATCCGTGGTTTTGTTGCCCGTTACCTGGATATCCTTCGCATTGATGACCACGATGTAATCTCCCATATCCATATGAGGTGAGTATTCTGGCTTATGTTTGCCGCGCAGACGACGTGCTATTTCCGTGGATAA
>JABHFC010000025.1 GCA_018676275.1 Gammaproteobacteria bacterium
AGAAATATGTCGAAACTATGCTGCCGGACCCTGGCAACGAATCATTGATGCCGCCGAACAAGCCTATGATAGAAGCTCAGAATGCAGCTTCACCAGTTTTGTTGGTTATGAATACACCGGCTCACCTAATAACTCTAATTATCATCGTAATGTTATTTTTCGTAACGACAATGTTCCGGCATTACCTGTTTCCTATATTGAAGCACCTTTCGATTATCAGCTCTGGGATCAAATGGCCAAAGTTTGTAATGACGAAAATAAATGTGATTACCTGACCATTCCTCACAACAGCAACCTTTCTAACGGTCGTCTGTTGACACCCTATGCCGATCTTGAACAAACGATGGAGAACCGCCTCGCTTATGCTCGTTCACGACTTGAAAATGAACCGCTAATGGAAGTGTTTCAACACAAGGGCTCATCAGAGTGTGTAAATGGAATGAAAGCAATTATTGGGGCGCCAGATGAGCTTTGCGATATTGAACAGCTACGCAACCCCGGCTCAATAGGCAAAAGAATTAATATCAAACTGGAAGGTCTCGATTTTACTCTTGAAACCGAAGATCCTGCCGCAGTAACTGTCGAATGTGATGCTAAGGGCCAACACGGTTTAATGGGAGGTGGCTGCGTCGCTGCAAACGATTTTTTGCGCACTGCACTATTGACTGGTCTGGCAGAACAACAGGAGATTGGCCTAAACCCGGTTAAGCTCGGTGTCATCGCAGCAAGCGATGGTCATACCAGCACGCCTGGCTCTGTTGTTGAAAGTGATTGGAAAGGTTATGTAACCGGAGAGATGACAGTGGAAAAACGTCTGAAGCCCGGCACTCTTCCCAGCGGTTTTCTCGGCAACCCCGGCGGTCTGGCTGGTGTATGGGCAGTGGAAAACTCTCGCGACGCGATTTTCGAAGCCATGCAACGACGAGAAGTATTCGGTACTTCCGGACCAAGAATAATTCCTCGTTTTTTTGCTGGCTGGGGATTTGCAAAGAACAGTTGTGAAGCTGCTGACATGGTGACTAAAGGCTACGATGAGGGTGTGCCAATGGGTGCAGATTTACCTCCTCTACCTGGCAGTGATGCCCAACCCTCCTTTATTGTTTCTGCCCTTCGTGATCCATCTGAAACAGCGGCACCTCTGAAAAAACTGCAGATTATTAAAGGCTGGGTTAATGCCGAAGGCAAGCAACATTATAAAGTTTTTGATGTAGCCGGAGATCAAACTAATAATGCTGGCGTTGATACAAGCACCGGTCAGCGCTTTGGTGAGGGTCATGACAGTTTATGTGCTGTATTCACGGATACTGAATTTGATCCAAAGGTACCCGCCTATTATTACTTACGTGCTGTTGAAAACCCGAGTCCCCGTTGGAGTTTACTTGACTGTCTGAAATTAGACGCTGCTGATCGCCCACAAGTCTGTGAGGATAGTAGCAAACATGTTATCAATGAAATGGCATGGTCATCACCTGTCTGGTATTCACCCAAGCACAACTAATTAAGTTTATTTCTAGTTGTAGCCTTACAAAATCGTAGACGAAAAAAAACCCGGACTCATTATCTGAGTCCGGGTTTTACTAACAAGCTGTTAGCTTACTAACTTTTTACTAGTTAAAGTTCCTGCGCACTGTAAATGACCAGGTTGAAGGCAGACCATATACACCCTCGATAATACCTGAACCGGCAAAGCCTGTAACAAGATAGGTTTTGTCGGTGACATTATTCCCGGCGACAGTCGCGGACCATGCATCATTATTGTCACGCCAGGTCATTGACAGGTTCAGCAAGGCATAGCTCTTTTGGATAAGTAGAGGGTGGTTAGCAGAATCGTTTGCAGTCTTACTGGCGTAAGACATGTCGAAACGTGGCGTCAACGTACCCATTTCACCAAGGTTGTATTCATATTGACCGGACAGGTTAATATTCCACTTTGGTGTATTGATGAGGTCATCGGTGAGATCCAGGTTAGCAATAGCCTTCGTTGGGTCAAAAGATACGTACTCTGCATCCAGATACCCGATACCCAATTGGATAAGCGCGTTATCAATTGGCAAGGCAGTCATTTCCAGTTCAAAACCCAGGATTTCAGCAGATGCCGCGTTATCGGTTACGGTACCGATAACTGTACCACCACCTGTACCCGTCGGTTGGTTAACATTGACCTGTAAATCAGTATAGTCGGTGAAGAAGAGTGCTCCGTTCAAGCGAACACGGTTGTCAAACCAGCTGGATTTGAAACCACCTTCATACACTTTTACATACTCTGGACCCGCTGTAGGTGTTGCCAGCGCAGGTGGGAATACACGCTGTGTAAAAGCACCAGCTTTAAAACCTTCAGAGTAACTTACATAAGTCATCAGGTCGTCATTCCAGTCATATGACAGATTGACGTAAGGCTGTAATTCGGTTGTGTCCGAAGAAACCGGGGTTGGAGGCAATACACATGCACCATCACCTGGCAACGGAATCGGGTTATTAAGACAATCGGGCAGTCCTGTAACTAGACCATTTGCGTCTATACCTACAACAGACAAAGCAACAAACTCTTTATCTTCATCTGTGAAACGCAGCCCTGCAGTTAAATGTAACTGATCCGAAATATCATAGGTACCCTGGGCAAACAGAGCCTTAGAGGTGTTGTCAATAAAACCACCACTATCAAAAACTGTATTAAGAGGCAGTTCGACAACGTCAAGATGCTCTGCATGCTCCTCTAACCAGAAAAAACCGAGGATATAATTCAAGCGATCATCAAAGGCACTACCAATCAACTGAAATTCCTGACTGGTTTGTTTTTGTTCATAGTCATTAGATGTGTTGGCCATTACATGGGCTGGATTACCGGAGTGCGCACTATCACGCGACCAGAAGCCATTCTCAACACGGCGATGTGCTGTTATCGATTTCAGGGTCAGACTATCGCTAATATCAATCTCAACCGTGCCACCAAAACCCCAGGTAACCAGTTCCGAAGCCGGACGTACCCGAATCCCGAAACGATCATCAGATTGTAATTCTGGTGTCAGACTAACGTGGTCACTCCAGGTTTGAAATGGACCCACTGCCCATTGATCGTTATAACAGGCAAAATTATTAAATCTACCCGCATCAGTTTGATCAAGACACTGTGGATCGCCTGAAAGTAAGTTATTCAGACCGTGGAAGCCCTGACCGGGAGTTGTTCCAATCAAGACGTTTGGTGCCGGGTTTTCATTCGTCGTCGAATAATCGCCTGCAACATCGATCCTGACAGTATCGGCAGGTTCCCAGCTCAAGGCCATACGACCAGACCTATCTTCGTTATCACCTAAATCAGCTCCACCGGGGAAAAGGTTCTTTACATAACCATCACGGTTGCGGGTTGATAACGAGAGACTGGCAGCCATGTTGTCCGTAATCGGCACATTAACTCTACCGCTAATATCCAGACGGTCATAACTGCCTGCTGTGATTTCAGCGCTGCCAAAAATACGATCAGGTGTTGGTTTTTGGGATGTTACCGATATGGCACCACCAATTGTGTTTCGACCAAACAAGGTGCCCTGAGGGCCACGCAGTATTTCTACCTGAGCGACGTCTGCAGTATCGAGTACCTGTCCGATTGTTCTGGCAATGTAAACGCCATCAAGATAGATACCTACACCGGGGTCTACACCGATAGTCCAGTCACTGGCACCCACACCACGAATCGACACAATGGCAGCTGAGTTACCAGCGGCAATGGCTGAAGTAAAATCAAAGGTAACGTTGGGAGTTATCTCACCAACCTGAGAAAAATCGACAATACCTCGATCCTGTAAATCATCTGCGCTAAAGGCAGCAACAGATATTGGTGTGTCCTGTAAACTCTCTTCGCGTTTTCGCGCGGTTACGACCACTTCTTCCAACGCACTTTGTGCCATAACTTCTACAGCATTGCTGCCAAGAAAACACAATAGTGAAAGTTGGAGGATTCGTATTGTTAACTTCGGCATTTGCTCACCCCTCATTAGATGCATTTGAAATAAATTCTATTTAGTTAAATTCTGTAATTTTAAAAAACCAGAATGGCTGAAACCATCTTTGATCCGACAGTATCTACACCTTTCAGGACGTGCAGTATACGGTATACCGGTTTACTGACACAAATATTATTTACCTATAAGCGACAATGCGTAAATTTGTTGCAAAATAGTGACAATACCCATTTCTGGATCATTCTATTCAACTCAATCACAATGCCATGCTTTCACATTCGGACTGATGAGTTCAATTAAAGCTATGAAAATGCCCTCTCCTGACCTGACGGTCATTGCCCATCGAGATGAACTTATTCAAAAATTTGACGAATTTCTGCTTTCAGAGCAAATAATTACCGATAATAGTGCACTAAGAGCATATGAGTCCGATGGACTTACAGCCTATCAACAACGTCCCTTACTGGTCGTTCTTCCGGAAAACACAGTTCAGGTCTCTCAAATTCTTAAAATTTGCTCAGAAATGAATGTGAATGTGGTGCCTCGTGGCGCAGGAACTTCCCTCTCTGGTGGTGCTTTACCACTTGAAGATGGCATTGTCATCAGCATGGGTAAATTCAATCGTATCCTTGATGTTGATTTTGATAACCGCTGTGTAGTGACACAATCGGGCGTAACCAATCTCTCTATTTCGGATGCTGTCAGTGACAGGGGGTTTTATTACGCGCCGGATCCTTCCAGCCAGATTGCCTGCTCTATAGGTGGCAACGTCAATGAAAATTCCGGCGGTGTGCATTGTCTGAAGTATGGTCTTACTACCAATAATTTACTCGGTCTGGAAATTGTCTTAATGGATGGTGAGATTATTCGTCTCGGCGGAAAATATCTGGATGCAGCGGGTTATGATTTATTGGGTCTCATTACTGGTTCCGAAGGACTGCTGGGTGTAGTTACCGAAGTCACTGTTCGTATTCTCCAGGCTCCTCAATCCGTCAGGGCTATGTTGCTTGGTTTCCCTGGTAATGAGTCCGCTGGTCAATGTGTAGCCGAAATTATTGCCAGCGGAATAATTCCTGCCGGTATTGAGATGATGGATGAACTCGCCATCAAGGCTGCAGAAAACTTTTGTCATGCCGGCTACCCTTTGGATTGTGCTGCTTTACTGATTGTAGAACTGGATGGTCCGGAGGCCGAGGTTGATGAACTAATCGAGTCGGTTAGAGAAATTGCGGGGAAATTCCAGGTACAGTCTATAAAGGTCAGTGAGAATGATGAGGAACGATTACGGATTTGGGCCGGACGTAAAGCCGCCTTTCCCGCTTTAGGTATTATTTCACCGGATTATTATTGTATGGATGGGACTATACCAAGGAAACAACTCTCGTTTGTGCTGAACAGAATGTCGGAGTTGTCTTGTCAATATGGCCTAAGAGTCGCAAATGTATTTCATGCTGGTGATGGTAATTTGCATCCCCTCATTTTGTTCGATGCCAATGTTGAGGGAGAAATGGAAAAGGCAGAAGAGTTTGGCGCAGATATTTTGAAACTTTGCGTAGAAGTGGGCGGTGTATTATCGGGTGAACATGGAATTGGTGTAGAAAAGCGGGATTTAATGCCTGCATATTTTTCAGAAGAAGATCTACAACAGCAACAGCGTGTAAAATGTGCATTCGATCCGGAGGGAAGACTCAACCCCGGGAAAATGTTTCCTGTCCTGCATCGTTGTGCAGAACTTGGCAAGTTACATGTACACAAAGGTAAAATACCTTTCCCGGACATTCCCCGCTTCTAATGTCTGAGTCTTATAAACCTGATAACGATAGTCAGTTAGTTGAGCTCGTTCAAAGCGCACTGACTAATGATAGTACTATTTCAATTTCAGGGCAGAATACCAAGACTGGCTTTGGCTACACCCAGCAAACAGAACTCAATATTAATATGACTTCGTTCAACGGCATCATCAATTACGATCCTGCCGAACTGGTTATGCAGGCAAAAGCCGGTACAGCATTATCTGATATTGAAGCTGCATTATCTGAACATAAGCAACATCTGGCTTTTGAACCTCCATCGCTCGGAAAACTTTATGATGAAAACCCTGCAGGAGGAACTATAGGCGGTGTCTTCATGGGAAACCTATCTGGTCCGAGGCGTTTTATTGCAGGTGCAGCGCGAGATCATATACTTGGGATAAAAGCTGTCAGCGGTCGTGGTGAAATATACAAGTCTGGTGGCAACGTGATCAAGAATGTAACTGGTTATGACATGAGCAAATTATTGACCGGTTCCTGGGGAACTCTTTCGATTGTCACTGAACTTAGTTTTAAAGTTTTGCCTGCACCGCCTACTTCCTGCAGCATCATTATTAGTGGTATAGAGGCAGGTGCCGCTATGGATCTACTTTCTAAAATCGCACAAAGCCCTTTACAAAGTTCCGGGCTTGCCTTTATTCCTGCGAATACATTGAAAACTATTAATCATGAATTTATTTCTACCGAATGTCAGGACCTGTGTGTAATCAGACTTGAAGGATCCTCCTTGTCTGTCCGTGAACGTAGCAATGATCTAAAGAAATTATTAGCAAAGGCCCATAACATTAATTACATCGAAGAAGACTCATCAAAATTATTATGGCAACTGATTCGTGATCCAGATAAATTCATGTCAAATGATCTTGCCCCCTGTATTGTTAAACTTTCTATTCCTCCTGCTCAAGCTAAGAAAACAATAAAGCTGTTATCAACTCTGCAAGACTGTCATTGGTATGTAGATGCAGCAGGTGGGTGGCTATGGGTAAATTTTCATAAAGATAATGCAGTAAATAATATTCAAATATTGCGACACTCACTCGTAGATACAGGAGGAAGTGTTGTACTGTATAAAGCACCGGAAAAAATAAAACAGGAGGCAGGAATATTCAGCAACATGGGTGATGCATTGATGTCTCTAACCCTTCGTTTAAAAAACAGTTTCGATCCAGCTAACGTTTTAAACCCAAATCGATTATTTATAAACCGATGAGAACGCTGTTTTCTCCTGAACAATTACAAAACCCGGACACACGCGAAGTAGAACAAATACTTCGCAAGTGCGTTCATTGTGGTTTTTGTAATGCAACCTGCCCCACCTTCCTGTTAAAAGGTGATGAACTGGATGGACCCAGGGGTCGAATTTATTTACTAAAGGATATGCTGGAAAATGAATCAAGACCGGATAAGGAAGTTGTCTTACATATCGACCGCTGCCTTTCCTGTTTATCCTGTATGACAACCTGCCCATCAGGTGTTGATTATATGCATCTCATTGATCATGGGCGCGCCTATATAGATAAACATCATAAACGAAATATTGCAGATAAACTCCTCAGGCAAATACTGGCATTTGTATTGCCAATTCCCGATAGATTCCGATGGCTAATGAAAATCGCCGCGCTTGCACAGCCTCTCGCCAAGTTTTTGCCTGCATCAATTAGTACGGGAATAAAACTGGCACAAGAATCAAATGTTGAGTTAAAACAAACCTCTTTCAAATCAATATATAAAAGTGAGATCCAGTCACTGGGCTGCGTTGGTTTGTTACCGGGCTGCGCTCAACAGGTAGTGGCGAATGAGATAAACCTGGCAAGCATACGTTTACTAAACCGGATAGGCTTTGATGTGCAGGTATTGTCCGAATCTGAATGCTGCGGCGCAATTGAACATCATTTAGGTAAAGGCAGCCAATCTATAGATAGAGTCAAAGCAAACTTGAGCAATTGGTCCGACAAACTACCCGGCATGGAAGCTGTAATAAGCAACGCTTCCGGTTGCGGCACAATGATGAAGGATTATGCGCATCTTTTAAAAGACGATAACGAATTCTCCACTCTGGCAAAACAGCTCAGCGATAAAACCAAAGATATCAGTGAATTTCTTAATCAACTGGAACCCAAATTTGAGTACAAGGTTCTATCGGAGGAATATACCGTTGCTTATCAAAACCCCTGTTCCATGCAACATGGTCAAAAGATATCGGATCAACCTACTCAACTTTTAAATCAATTCGGTTTTAATACCACCTTAATTCCTGACTCACACTTATGTTGTGGTTCTGCTGGCACTTACAATATTCTACAACCAGACATGGCAAAACAACTTGGGCAAAAAAAGGCCAATACTATTGAATCAGTCTTGCCAGAGCTAATAGCAAGTGGCAATCTTGGTTGCATCTTGCAATTACGCCAGTATACAAAGATACCTGTTTTGCATACGGTGCAGTTACTTGACTGGGCAAGTGGTGGACCAAAACCAGCAACCCTTGTCAATCTGAATGCTGAGGATTAATTTTAATGAGTATTATTTATTTACTGGAAATACATAGGGACGACAAAAGTGTAAGTTCATTATCAAATGAGCAAGTTAGCAAGCTTGTTTCAAGCCTGACAAAATTACCAGGCCTTTCCGGGCTGCTAATGTTTATACAGGCAGAAGGTGGGCACGACCCGGTTCTCAAAGATGAAAATCCACCACTGCTGGTTTTTCAGGCCTTGTTTAATGACAAGGAATCTTTGCACAAAGCACTTTCATCTTCAGAATTTGAAGATCCCCGTGAACAACTTCTGGCTTTGTCCGCAAATGGTATCCGGGTACTGCAGGAAGCCATGTTATTTGAACCCTATCTCAGTTCCGCTACAGAAAACGGCTTGGCTGATCTTTCGTATCTGGTTAATTACCAACGCCCAGCTGAGAATGAAACAGAATTTCTGCAATATTACAGGGCTCATCATCCTGCGATCTTGAAGGAATTTCCTGACATAAGAAGAGTAGAGCTTGGAACCCCCATTGACTGGAAGTCAGCTGCTGGTATCGAACGAGCCGATCGAATGCTGTATTGTGAAGTTAGCTTTGACAACATCGAGAAGTTAAATGTCGCATTGGATTCAGAGAAAAGAAAAGAACTACGCAAAGACTATGATTGTTTCCCGCCCTTTTCCGGTGAAGTCACTCATTTCCCTATGCATAGAAAAGTAATTATTTAATATCTTGATTTCAAATTTCTATCATCGCAACTGAAAATAACAATTACATGTCTACATATACAGCACATATAGATTCTTTCGCACGTGATGCCTTGCCTCCACCAGAGCTGCAGGCAGATTGTTTGTTCAATCTTGATGCCTTGCAGTTCCCTGATCGCCTGAATTGTGCGACCGAGTTGCTGGATATAAAAATTGAACAGGGTTTGTCTGACAAGATTGCAATTAAAGCTGACGGTGCCAGCTGGAGTTATCAACAGCTCTTGGAAAAGGCAAATCAAATTGCCCATGTGCTTGAAGACGACATGGGTCTTAAGACAGGTAACCGTGTTCTCTTGCGTGGGCCTAATAATCCGATGATGGCTGCCTGCTGGTTAGCCGTAATCAAGGCAGGCGGTATTGTTGTTGCGACCATGCCGCTATTAAAAGCCCGGGATCTGGAGCCCATAATCAATAAGGCTGAAATTGAATTTGCCTTATGTGATGAGCGTCTAAAAGATGATCTCTTTGAAGCTCAAACACTTTGTCCTCAATTAAAAACCGTTTACCTGTTCGATCGCATTGCTGACAGTCAGAACGGAACTGAGCTTGAACAAAAAATGCAGGGCAAACCAACAAGCTACTCAAATATCGACACAGCCGCTGATGATATCGCATTAATTGCTTTTACCAGTGGTACCACCGGGCAACCAAAAGGAACCATGCATTACCACAGCGATGTTATGGCTATGTGTGTCTGTGTTGGCGGTGAACTGGTTAAACCGACATCCGAGGACATCTTCATTGGCAGCCCTCCGCTTGCCTTTACATTCGGATTGGGAATGTCCCTGGCTTTACCTTTATATGCTGGCGCGACCACGGCGCTGGTTGAAATGCCAACGCCAGACAACCTCGCTAACGCTATTTATGAATTTAAGGCGACGATTTGTTCAACGGCACCAACCGGTTATCGCGCATTGATGAGTGCGGGAAAAATTGATTTGCTGGGTAGTCTAAAAAAGACTGTTTCGGCCGGTGAACATTTACCTTTACCCACTTATCAGGAATGGGAAAAGATGACTGGCATCAAAATGATAGACGGACTTGGCGCTACTGAAATGATCCATATATTTGTTTCGGCAGAAGGTGATGACATACGCCCCGGTGCCATTGGAAAAGCCGTGCCCGGATATGAGTGCTGTATTCTTGATGACGAAGGCAAGCCTGTCCCTGCTGGAGAGAATGGCAGGCTTGCTGTTAAAGGCCCTACTGCTTGTAAATATCTTGCAGACGACAGGCAACAAAACTACGTGGTAAATGGCTGGAACTTTCCTGGAGATATTTGTTACATGGATGCCGATGGTTTTGTGTTTTACCAGGCGCGTGCGGACGATATGATTATTTCAGCAGGCTATAATATTTCCGGACCGGAAGTAGAGGTTGCTTTATTAAGTCACGATGTTGTACAGGAGTGTGCAGTGGTGGCTGCTGCGGATATCGACAGGGGCACAATTGTCAAAGCCTTCGTTGTGCTACACGAAAGTCCTGAAGATCAAGCTAAACTGATTAAAGAATTACAGGATCATGTCAAGCAAACTATTGCCCCCTATAAATATCCACGTGCCATTGTATTTGTAGATTCATTACCCAAAACACAAACGGGAAAAATACAAAGACATAAATTGCGCAACGAATAAAACAGATCAGTCTTTTATTCTGATTGCCAATCTACAGATTGCTCGTAGGCATGTGCAACCTGGTAAATCAAAGCTTCCTGAAAATGTTTCCCCACCAGCATCATCCCTACCGGTAATTCATCGCGAAGCCCTACGGGGATAGACATCGCAGGGTGCCCCGTGGCGTTGAACTGACAAGTGTTGAATGTATTACCAAAAGCACTTGCCATAACATCATCATTCGATTCATCTGCCAGAGAAGCAGGGTTTCTGGAAGCTGTTCGAACAGTAGTTGGCATTAATAATAAATCAAAATCTTTAAGTGCTCGGTCATAAGCAGTAATAAGCGCACGTACCTGGTTTTTCGCCCGGGCATAATACTGCCCTTTGTATTTTTCGATATGCTTGCCAAGTAACATAAGTAATTTACCATTAATCGGCATTTCACCTACCCTGCCTGTTACATTTGACATTGCATGAAAGAGTGAGGGAGAGTAGACACCGTCGTAGTTATAGCCAAGACCATTGAGTTTCAAACTTTGCCAGTAACCATCGGTGACAATTGCACCCCAGATCGCCAGACCACTTGCATGTTCTGGCACAGTCACTTCATCAACTGTAGCGCCAAGCGAACTCAATTGCTTTGCAGCCTTTTTTACACAGTCATCTACTACAGACATTCCCATTGGATGTTGAAAACCTTCATTGAGGAGACCGATTTTCAAGCCTTCAACTGGTAAACCCAGGCTGGAAGTATATTTTCTTGCCCATGGGTTAAGTTCTTCATCTTCACCATAGCCTGAAAGTACTTCCAGTAACAAAGCATTATCACGCACAGAGTTTGTTAAGGGGCCAATGTAGTCAATGGAAGTTTCCATGGCCATCCCCCCTGTGTAAGGGACGACACCCATAGTGGCTTTCATTCCATAACAACCTGTCCAACTGGCGGGAATACGAACCGAGCCACCTTGATCTGTACCAAGCGCCATATCAACTTCCCCGGCAACCACAAGAGCAGCGCTGCCGGAAGACGATCCTCCCGTAGAATAACCATGTCTCCTTGGGTTATGAACGATGCCCGAAGACGAGGTACAACTTCCGCCGGAAAGACAAAAATATTCGCAAACTGATTTACCTGCTATTTCAGCTCCGGCTTCAAGTAATCGTGTCACAGTGGTCGCATCAAAATCTGCTTTATAATCCTTCAGAATTGAAGAGCCGCCTGTTAAAGGCAGATCTGCAACAAAAATATTGTCTTTAACCACAATACGCTTACCGTGTAATGGTCCCGAATTCCGAAGCTTTATTGCGGATTTAACCAACCATGCACCCAGTTTATTTTCATCTTCTGTTGGAAATTCATAGTCGCGATCTGGTGCCTTAATTTCCGGTAAACACTCAGGCACCGTATCAAGATATTTATAGCCATCGGCAAACGGAGCCATATAAGCCTGCATTTGAGCTGCCTGCTGATCATCAAGAGCAAAATTGAGTTCATCCGCCAATTTTTGCAATTCTTTTACATCGGGTAATTCAAATGACATAGCTAAGTCCTCTCGCAATATTTTTTCTTTTCATTAGGCTGGGCTACACTACTTAAATAATTACAAACCTGTTTATCTAAGCACTGAGCCAAGTGTCGCAAATTTGGAACTGAATATCTATGCACATCATCTCTAACCTGAATATCTTCAGACAAACATTCTGCTTGTTCATTTTTTTGTCACTTACAGTTAATTCCAATGCAGATGCACCTATGGTGAAAGCAGGAATAACAAAACAATTAACTGACAATGTTTATATCATTCCCGATAATCGAATTAGCCTGGTTCCGAATATCGGAATTATTGTCGGTAAGGAAAGTATCATGGTTGTCGATACAGGAATGGGACCACGTAATGCTGAACTTGTTTTGCAGGAAGTTCGTATAATAAGTGATCTACCTGTAGCTTACCTCGCTATTACACATTTTCATCCTGAACACGGCATGGGTGCACAAAGTTTTCCAGCTGAAACCAGGATCATCGTACCGCAAGCACAAAAACTCGAGTTGGCTGAAAAAGGCGAATCGTATATTGATTTTTTCAGTGGGATGAGTCCTGAAATTTCGGAATTACTCAGTGAAGTCAAACTGGTTTCTGCCGATATTACTTTTGAAAAAGAGATCTCAGTCGATCTGGGCGGTTTAATAGTAAAGCTTTTATATTTCCATGCGGCACACACTCGCGGGGATATGTTTATCTATTTACCGGATCAAAAATTGCTATTTGGTGGCGACATCATAGTAGATCGGTTTTTCCCGATAATGCCGGATGAAGATTCCAGCGTACTTGGATGGATGAAGTCTTTGAAAAAGCTGAAAGCCCTTAAGCCAGAGATTGTTGTGCCAGGACATGGATCTGTTTCTGATGTCTCGCTCATTGATCAGCTTTCAATCTATCTCGCTGCTATGAAATTGAAAGTCAGTCTGGCAAAACGAAATGAATTATCTCTTGAGGAAACACTACAATTACTTATCCCCCAGTTTCAGAGAAGCTATTCTCATTGGGATGATCCGCACTGGATAAAAAATGCGATAGAACGTCTATATGCAGAAATTTAAATTTGCTTTTCAGTTATGCAAATAAAAAAAGCCGAAGTCAGATGACTTCGGCTTTAAGGTTAATCTGTTAACTCTTAGAAGTAATTATAACGTAAGCTGACGCCGGCCCAACGTGGTTTACCAAAGGACTGTTCATCACTACCACTAATTGCAGAAAGTTCGAAACCGATTAACTGGTTCCTGGTATCACTGAAATTGTTTACGAAACCACCCACTTCCCAACGCTCATCCTGGCTAATCCAGCGCACCCTGGCATTGCCAATCCAATAACCATCCTGTTTATGGGTACCAAAGTTGTTAATGTTACTGAAAGTCTTGGATGCGTAGTTGCCATCAATCTGTAAGGTTACTGAACCACCCATAAGCACATTCGGCCAGGTATAACGTCCAAGCCCGGAGAACTGCACCTCTGGTGTGAAAGCGGGTTCCACATCCCTTGGCCTGTTAGGTGCAACCAGGACATCTTTCACTTTGGCATCGATATAGCCAAAGCTAAATATCATGTCAATATTATCCGTCGGAC
>JABHFC010000201.1 GCA_018676275.1 Gammaproteobacteria bacterium
GTGACAATGTTACGGTAACAGATTCTGATCTGACACTCGGTCGTCTGGAAGCAGAAGGGTTCGCTGATGGTTCAATGAAATTGAACAGCGAGGCGTCGAAACAGGCGATACAACACAATTTGTCCGAACCGCTGGAGATGGATGTTGCGTTGGCGGCCTTTGGTGTGGCGGAGATCGTTGAAGAAGATATGGCTAATGCCGCTCGTGAACATGCAACAGAAAGTGGCAAGTCACTTACTGACAGGACACTAATTGCCTTTGGTGGCGCCGCACCTATTCATGCCTTGCCGCTTGCAAGCAAGCTTGGTATCGACCGCGTGATTATCCCTGACAGTGCCGGCGTCGGCTCAGCTGTCGGTTTTTTACTGGCACCGGTGGCGTTCGAACTTTCGCGCAGTTGCCGCGTCAGGCTGAGCCAGTTTCAGGTAAAAGATCTTAATGATCTTTTGCAGGAAATGAGTACTTATACTCATGGTGTTGTCGAATCAGGTGCTCCCGATCATGACAGATCAGAAATACGCCAGGCGCAAATGCGTTATGTCGGGCAGGGCTATAATATTCCGGTAGATATTCCTATCCGGGCTTTAGAGCAGAACGATGCCACGTTTATCGAGGAAGCTTTTAACAATACCTATATTAATCTTTATAAAAAACTGCATGAAGGAGTTGATATAGAGATTGTAGGTCTGACGGTTTCCGTTTCTGCCTTCCTTGTTTCAGCTGACGCGGTCGAATCTACTGCACCCGGCGAACTTGACCAGGCCGAGATCGATCACAAAACGCTTATGTTTAACGCACAAGCTGGCGACTACCAGCAGGTGAATGTTTATTCACGTGCAAAATTGCAGGCGGGCAATCAGTTGTCAGGGCCGGGACTGGTTCGTGATCTGGGCACAACGGTAATGGTGCCGGATGGTTATGTGGTCACTGTTGCTACAGACAATAGTTTGATTATTGAAAGACAATCGTCAACATGAGTACGAATAAAGACAAATTAGAGTCGTCCCTGCAAAGCATTCAATTTCAGGTAATCTGGCGAAGATTAATATCGATTGTCGAAGAACAGGCACGGATATTAATGAAGACGGCATTCAGTCCTGTGGTGCGGGAATCCGGCGACTTGTCTGCTGCATTGTTCGATCCCCAGGGACGTATGCTGGCCCAGGCGATAACCGGTACACCTGGTCATGTAAACTCTACTGCGGCAGCTGTACCCCATTTTTTAAATGAATATCCTGCAGAAACCTTGAGACCAGGTGATCATTTGATCACAAATGATCCCTGGTTTGCCTCAGGACATTTGCATGACATAACCGTTGTGTCACCGGTCTTTATGGGCGAAAAACTAATAGCCCTGTTTGCCTGTACCTGTCATCAATTGGACATTGGTGGTCTCGGACAAGGGCCTGATGGTAAATCAGTTTACGAAGAAGGTTTATATATTCCAATATTGAAACTGGTTAAAGAAGGGGAACTGAACCAGGACCTGCTAAAGATCATTCAGGGCAATGTTCGTACACCTTACGAGGTACAAGGCGATATTCTTTCCTATGTTGCGGCAAACGAAACCAGCGGCGTGAAATTGGTCGACATGGTGCATGAATATGGACTGGAAGATCTTGCCTATATTGGAAACGAGATTATCGAACGTTCTCATGCGGGTATGCTCGAAGAGATTCGAAAACTACCAAAAGGCACGACCTACAATACAATTACACTGGATGGTTATGATAAACCTGTCGAAATAGTCTGTGCCTTAACTATTACGGATGATGCAATAGAAGTTGATTTTAGCGGTAGCAGTGAGGCGAGCACGAAAGGAATTAACCTGGTGTTAAATTACACGCAAGCTTACGCAAACTATGGCATACGTTGTGTGGTTGGTGCACATATACCGAATAATACCGGTTCTCTGTCAGCTATAAAAATAAGCGCTCCAGAGGGTTCGATTCTAAATGTTTTACATCCATGGCCGGTCTGTGCCAGACATATTATCGGTCAGTTTTTACCTGATGCTGTAATGGGTTGCCTGGCGCAATTGGTACCGGAAAAAGTACCAGCAGAAGGTGCGTCTTCTTTGTGGGGCATACAAATGCGTGGTGGCCCTGAAGTGGATGCAGCCTGTGACTATGCGCGCGATGATAAAGATGCCAGTCGTTATGAAATATTAATCTTTAACAGTGGTGGTACAGGCGCTCGGCCAGAGCAGGATGGTATGTCTGCGACCGGCTTTCCCAGTGGTGTGAAGTCTATGCCGGTCGAAGTGGTAGAAAATATGGGCCCGGTTGTAATCTGGCGTAAAGAATTAAGACCTGACTCAGGTGGTGCTGGTAAATGGCGAGGTGGATTGGGACAAATAGTAGAAGTGGGTACGGTCGACGATAGCCCATTCATGTTGTTCGCTATGTTCGATAGAACCGACAACTCAGCCCAGGGTCGTATGGGCGGCGAGAACGGGCAGTGCGGAATAGTCAGAATTAAAAACGGAAAAAATTTACAGGCAAAAGGTGTGCAGTTAATCGAGCCTGGGCAAAGGCTGGAAATCTTGTTGCCCGGAGGTGGTGGTTTTGGTGATAGCAGTGAACGTGATGAAGAGACTAAAAAACAAGACAGGCGGGCGGGCCTGATTTCTGCCCAGGGTTAAAGCATTATATTTGACAGGTTAGCTAGATAAATTAGTTAAAAGTTATAATTCAGTGATGACCAAAAAAATATGCAAACGCCTAATTCGCTGCGTATCTTTGGTCAAACGGACAGGCTCTGTCTGTAAACAGGAATGACCGAATCAAGTCCTCAATCAAGTCCTGATGCGTCGATTAAAGAAGCGCCGAAAAAACCGATTGAAATAATCAAGGAGTTGGGTCCAGGTCTTATTGTCGCAGGCTCGGTGGTTGGCTCCGGCGAGTTGATAGCGACGACTGTTGCAGGCGCAGAGGCAGGCTTCTTTCTACTCTGGGTGATCCTGATTGGCTGTTTTATCAAGGTCTTCGTACAGCTTGAGATTGGTAAATATACCATCCTCACGGGCAAAACAACTCTGGCCAGCCTGGGCCAGCTAAAAGGCTGGAAACCGGCGGGTTTGCACTGGATTGCCTGGGCGGCCATGCTGGTCTTCCTCGGATCGATAGGTCAAATGGGTGGTATTGTTGGCGGTGTGGGTCAGGCCTTGTCCTTGTCCATGCCCATTACCGAACAAGGCCGAGCATACAATGAAGCCTCCGATGCTCAGGTAAAGGCTCAGCTTGCTGAAGTAGAGGCTGTCAAGGTATCGGTTCCGGCCGCCACTCCTGAGGTCTTGCCTGATTCAGGACCGGATATTTACATCTGGGCCCTGATAATAGCGCTATCTACTGCCATTATTTTGTACCTGGGCCGCTATGCTTTAATCGAAAGGACAGTCACAACTTTTGTGATCGGTTTTACCATCATGTCGTTGCTTAACATCTTGTTATTACAGCAGAATGTTACCTGGGCAATTTCATGGAATGATTTTAGCCAGGGCCTCAAGTTTCAATTACCTCCGAAAGTAGAAGGCGTCTATCCGCTGACGACTGCCCTGGCGGCCTTCGGTATTATCGGCATGGGAGCCAGCGAATTGATTTTTTACCCTTACTGGTGCCTTGAAAAAGGTTACGCCAAACATGTGGGTACGCGCGAATCGACCGCTGCATGGGAATCCCGCGCTCAGGGATGGATTCGCATAATGAAGATCGATGCGTGGGGCTCGATGTTTATTTATACGATTTCTACCGTTGCATTTTATCTGCTCGGAGCTGCCGTATTAGGACGAGCCGGGCTGCATCCGCAGGGTATGGACATGATTCGCACCTTGTCTGCCATGTATGAACCCGTATTTGGAGATTGGGCAGTGAGCCTGTTTCTCGGTGGAGCAGTGATCGTGCTTTATTCCACTTTCTTCGTCAGTAATGCCAGTAGTGCTTATGTCTGGTCAGATGCTGTTTTTCAGGTTCGTGGCGGCAATTCAAGCGGCTCCACTCGTTACTCCCTGCACCGTTTTTTTGCTGTTGCCTTACCATTGACTGCATTCGTGTTGTTTTACTTCATTCCTAAACCAAAGGCATGGATTATTTTCGCCGGCATGACGCAAACACTGATGCTACCGCTACTCGGTTATGCTGCCATTCGCTTCCGCTTTGATGCTGACGGTAAATTGTTTCGGACTCGGAAACTAGGTGACATTATGATCTTCATCTCAGCTTTCGCCCTGTTTGTGGCAGGTGGTTGGTTGTTAATGTCTCTGCTATTTCCGGATATTCGTGAACTGGTTTGAATGAGAAAATTAAGGAATATTGTGAGTAAATACATTTTCACAGGAAAACGTTATGTATAAGCTGATTAATTTTCTAAGGATTGTTCGCGATAAGCAGAGATGATGCCTTTTCAGTTTATATCTTCCTGCAACAGTAGCGACGGAGTAGTCGCTAGACATCTTCGTGCATTACAGGTTTTTATGTTTGTTTTCATTAGCGTTATACCGACAACCTTACTTGCTAATGAACCGCGGGTTACGATTTCGAAAATAGAAAAGGCCCCAATTATCGATGGCGTACTGGATGATGATATCTGGAGTGAGGCCACGGTCATAGAAGATTTTCATCAACGTATTCCCGTTGAAGGTGGAGATCCCAGCGAAAAAACCATAGTTCGTTTGGCTTATGACAAGGATATGTTATACGTTGGTGCTCGCCTCTACGAACGGAATCCGGATGCGATAATTGCGCGTGAACTACGTGAAGATATTGTTAAATTCAATGATGATGCTTTCAGTATTTTAATCGATACCATGCTGGATCGGCGTAATGCTTTTGCGTTCATGGTCAATCCCCTTGGTACCAAGGCGGAAGGCCGATTTGAAGATAACAGTTCCTATCGCGGTGAATGGGATGGTATCTGGTATGCAGCAACCAGTCGTGATGATCAGGGTTGGTCTGTTGAGTTTGCTATTCCTTTTAAGTCGCTGTCTTTAAATCCGGACTCTCAGGTATGGGGAATGGAAATGGAACGTTTTATCCGTCGCCATAATGAACTATTGCTCTGGGCGAATCACGATCAGGATAAAAGATCATCTTACGTTGCTTCCTATGGCGATATGGAGGGCCTAAAAAATATTAATCAGGGAAAAGGCCTCGATATAAAACCGCAAGCGGCAAGCCGTTATCGACACCGCCACGATAATGGTGACAAGGAATTCACAATCAAGCCTGGTGTGGAAGTGATCTATAAAGTTAAACCTTCGTTGAATGCCTCGCTTGTGGTGAACCCGGATTTTTCCAACGCGCTGGTTGACGACATCAAAACAAACCTGACCCGCTTCAACCTGTTTTTCCCTGAACAGCGTGATTTCTTTGTACGCGACGCGCATATATTCCAGTTTGGTGGTTTAAGTGAAACTAATGGTATTCCCTTTTTCTCGCGACGTATTGGTTTGCCATTTGACAGGGAAAATCCTGAACCACTGGATCTCGATGTCGGCGCAAAATTGAGTGGTCGTATCGGAAGATACACGCTGGGATTATTAAACACGCAAATGGGATCGGGGCAGGGTATCGGTTCGAAAAACCTGTCTGTTGCTCGAATGACCAGGGACATTCAGAAAGAATCGAGACTTGGTGCGATGATGACTTATGGCAATCCTACTTCAGGTGATGATAACGGGTTAATCGGTGCAGATTATCGTTACCGCAACAGTGAACTATTTGGTTCGCAGGTGCTCGTTGCAGATGTATTTATGATGAAATCTTTTTCAGAGGGTATTAATAATAATGAACTCGCCTATGGCGCCACACTTGAGCTTCCCAACGACAAGTGGAATTTGAAGACAAGTTATGTAGAAATCCAGGACAACTTCAATCCTGCTCTCGGCTTTGTCAACCGGACGGGTATAAGGAAATACACTGGTGACTTAAGATATCGCGTGCGACCAAAGGGAAACAAGTTTGTCAGGTTTATGAACTGGGGCTTTGAGTCGTCATTTACCACGACAAAAGACAATGAACTTGAAAGCGCCAATGTCTGGCTGCGCATTTTCGATATAGAGGGGCATATGGGCGATCAAATTGCGTTCTGGACAAATTGGGAACATGAAACGCTATTTACACCTTTTGAGATTCAACCTGGGATTATTATTCCTCGCGGTGACTATGATTTTTTTAACGTATGGGGAAAACTTGTTACCTCAACTCATCGTCCTGTCGCCGCTGAGATTCGATCCAAGATTGGCGGATATTACAGTGGCAACTTTGTTGATGTAACTGCCAAACTGTTATTTCGACCCAGTCGGCATATTTACATTACATTAGAGCGTCGGGTATTCGATATTAATTTGCCCCAGGGTGATTTCGATATTGAAATCAATCGGGCACGTTTCGACATTAATTTCACTCCAACATTATCCTGGAGTAATTACCTGCAACAGGAATCAGAGACACAGGTAATGACACTGCAAAGTCAGCTTCGCTGGATGATAGTGCCAGGAAACGATCTGACTCTAACCCTCAATCATGACTGGGCGGGCGAGGGGGGATCTTACAAAAGTAGAAAAACTGATTTCTTCGCTCGTTTGGTATGGACGCATCGTTTCTAATTATTGTTACAGATGGTTACGAATTCTGGAAAAACGATTTATCACCATTTCTATCTTGATCTTGTCAGCATTAGAATATTTAAAAAGCTACAGGATTATCTAATGATCAGATCACAGCGGTCATTGGAAAGAACCTGACATGCTTGGTCGTTAATTAGTACGGTTTGCCCTGGACAGGCGATAAGTTGCTCTTCGTTGTCAAAGAGAATGGTTTGCAGAAAGAAAACCATGTTGGCTTGTAATACGAGATCACCGTTTTTAGCCAGAAAAGGCCAGTCTATCCAGCTGGGTGCAAAGGTAGTACCGAGACCGTAGCCACAGGCTGAATGCCCAGGTTCTAATCCTGCTTGTTGGCAACAGCGGGCGTAAGCGTCGTAGACATCACCGTTCGTATTGCCCGGGCGCATTACCTGCAAGGCGGCCTCCATCCCTTCCAGTGCAACTTCGTAAAGTTTGATCAGCTTTACCGGTACCGGACCGATGCAGATGTTACGTTCGATGCAGGCATGATAGTGCCGATACACCCCGGCCAGTTCTATCGTCATTTTGTCTTCCTGATCGAGATAGCGTCGACCGCTGGTGTAACGTCCAAGCAAGGCCGCAGGGCCAGATCCGATCACAAACTCATTGCCCGGATAGTCTCCATCTTGCCTTAATATTTCAGCCTGCATCGCAGCAAGGATGTCGCCCTCGAAGGCACCGGGCTCAACCAGTTCGAGACCCAGAGCAAAGGCCTGGTCCGTCAGTATTGCAGCTTGTTTGACATAGGCGATCTCGTTTTCTGATTTGACCACTCTTTGTAGCGTAATCAGATCCGATGCGTCTTCAAGGCTGCAAAAGTCTTCAAGTCCGGCGGTTAATTTCAACGCATCATGACCTCTCAGACCAAAGGCATCGTATTCAACACCGATACGTTTGCCACGACAACTATACTCTTCAAGAATATCCCGTAATAAACTGTGCGGATCGTCAATACCGTCTTGCCAGATACGGATGTCAGTAATCGTCGACGTATACAGAGCCACGTATTTGTCTGGCGGACGTACCAGCAGTGTCATACGCCCATCGGCATGCAGGTACAGGCATTGAAAAACTATGTAGGCAAAGGAATCATAGCCGGTGAGGTAATACATACTCTCCTGCCTGAACATGAGTAAGCCATCCAGCTCGCGCGCCTGCATGCTTGCAACAGTAACAGCCTGTCGTTGTTGAAATTCTTCGTGGCTAAAATGTAAGGGCAATGCTGTAATCCTCTGCAATAAGCGTCTGCGAGTTATTACTATAGGTGGTAAGTGCTGCTTATATCTTCAGTGCGATTTTTCCCATAGATTTTCCTGAATCGATCAACTCATGCGCAGCAGGCGCGTCCGCCAGCTCGAAGATCCTGGTAACATCGGCAATCTGACCGCTACGAAAGCATTCATACATTGCCTCATTAGCATTGGGCAGGGCCGGACCGCCAAGAAAATCATCGGCGTAAAAACTTTTCACGGTCAGGGATTTGTCAGCCACCCATGGATCGAAGCTGGCGCGACCAGCGGCATAGCCATAAATAACAATTTCACCAAAGGTCTTCATCGCATGGGCATCCTTATCCAGGGTGTCACCAGATACACCGTTGATTGAATAATCGGCACCTGTACCATTGGTAATTTTCATGACTTCGTCGACATAATCCACTTTAGTCATATTGAGACTGTGATCTGCACCATTGGCGAGACAAAATTCTACTTCCTCGGCGGTGCGAGACAGGGCAATAACTGTATTACCGTTGGCGCGCGCGATCATCGTCGTGACAGAACCAAAGCCACCGGCAGCGCCGTGGACGATTACCGTTGCTTCTGTGGGAATGGCAATGTAGCTATGGAAGAGAATATGAGCAAGACGATAATTAATTAGATACACCAGTCCCTGACTACCGGAGACATTATCTGGCAAGGGCATTATATCGGCGGCCGGGAAAGTGATACCACTGGGGAAGGTATAGTCGCGGGTAGAAGCCTGAACATATTCTGCGCAGCAAGCGCCACTGAGCACCATGGCCATAACACGTTGTCCCGCTTGCCAGTCCTTGACCTTGCTACCAACCTTCTCAATGGTGCCGGCAACTTCCCGTCCGGGAAAGTAAGGTAATTTGGTTTCCAGGTAATAACTGCCTCGTCTAAATTCGGCATCGGCATAAGTCAGACCAGCGTACTCCGCCTTGATAAGAATACCGTCTTCATCGATCTCAGGTATTTCTGTATCGACCAGTTTCAGATTTTCCGGCGGACCGGTTTCGTCCAGACGAATCGCTTTCATTACTTGAATTCTCCCAGGGGTCTCGCCCCTTAATTTTATTCTGTATACAGAATACACTGATGTATACTGCATTTCTAACCCAAATCTTCACTATGATTCAAGAGGGAGAGACGCTGCATGACTTCCATCAGGAAATCGGATGATCAGTCCGTAGCATTGCTCGATTCACCACGCTCCGTGCTAGCCATGGTTGTATGTATTGTGATTGGCGAAGGCAGTCTCATCAGCATGCCCTTCGTCGTCGGTGGTATTGTTGAACGTTATGATCTGGCTGAAGGCACTGCTGGCATTGTTACTTCCCTCCAATTTATTACCATGGGTCTTGCGTCTATCATTATTTTGAATATCGTGCATCGGATTGATCGCCGTCGCTGGGTGTTGGTTGCCGGCGTCTTGATCCTGCTTGGGCATGGACTGGCTATCGTCTCTTCCAACTGGACTTTATTTCTTATCGGTCGGGTGCTGACAGGTCTGGGTGAGGGAACAGCATTGTCCATCGGTAACGCAACGGCAGCAGGTAGCGCTCGACCACAAAAGGCTTTTTCCATTCTCGCCTTTACCATGGCGATCACCGCGATCACGATCTATTTGTTCATGCCCTCCCTGGCAAAGGAGATTGGTGCGGTTGCGGTTTTTTACGTGTTGACCGGACTTGCAGCCCTGGCCCTGCCTTTTTTAATAGCTATGCCAGGTGGTCGGCTACACTCAACAGAATCGAGCTCCCAAACCGAGAAGGTTGTCTGGTGGCCTTTCCCGCGTTTGTTAGTTGGTATTGCCTGCATGTTTATCGGCATCAATGCCCTGTGGGCCTATTCGGAACGAATCGGTTTTTCCATCGGTCTGGATATAGATACTATCGTGTCCGCATTTCTGGCGACGGTTATTTTCTCTAGTCTTGGTCCGGTATTGGCGAACTTTACGGAAAAGAAGTGGGGTTATCGTACACCCATTCTGATTGTGACGCTGGTTGCCGGGACTGCTAATTTTGTACTGGCAACGGCGAGTTTCAAGCTTGTTTTTTTTGCCGGTATTATTGTTGCCAATATTACTTTTCTTTTTTTGATGCCAACTTACCGAGCTCTCAC
>JABHFC010000202.1 GCA_018676275.1 Gammaproteobacteria bacterium
ATGCTAACTCCAGTTTTTCTCTTAATGAAGCTGGTGAATCCGCGTGGTAGCCATCAATACCATACAGTTCTGCAAGCTTCGCAAAGTCAGGGTTATGAAGATCAGAACATATCCGTCGTCCATCGAACCATTCGTCCTGTTGCCTTTGTACATTTGTAAACTTATTGTCATTAAAAATAATACTGACAAGGGGTATGTTGTATTGAGCGGCGATTGACAATTCCTGTACGTTAAACATAAAGCCACCATCACCGCTGATCTGCACAACTTTTTTATCAGGATTTCCGACAGCGACGCCTAAAGCTGTGGCAAAACCATAACCAAGGGTTCCCATCTCCCCTGCAGTGATATGTTGTCTGGGTTTATATGTTTCAAAACCATACCAGGAAACAAAACCTACCTGGGTGACTTCATCAACAAATATTCCGTCGTCCGGCAGGACATCACGGATGACATCAATGTAAGCCATTTGCGGCACAACATGGGCTCGGATTTCTCCATAAACCTTTTCCCGTAAAGCCAGCATCTCCTCTTCGCGAGATTCGCGTTTGCTATTATGCTTTTCCAGCAAAGGCTGAAGTGTAGACAGAGACAGAGCGGCATCGCCGAGTATAGCGACGTCCGGATTGTGTATACGGGTCATTTCCACAGGGTCGACTTCAATACGGATAACTTTCATATCATCATCCTTGCCCCACATCATCAATTGTTCCTTTATTCGAGAGCCAACCGCCAGAACTGCGTCAGCCTTAGCCCATAAGGCATGCCCCATCGGCGAATTTGCATGCAGATAATGTTTTGCGCTGATAATACCTTTGCCACTGCGTTTTGATAAAACCGGTGCCTGTAAGGCTTCTGCAACGGCCAACACTTCGTCACTGGCATCCAGAGCGCCGGAACCGACAACGATAAGTGGATTCTTAGCCTTACCAAGTATTTTTGCCGCCTCTTCCAGAAGATCTGCATCTACAGGTGGTTTCTCATATGACTCGGGTGGTGTCGGTAGTGTTACTTCTGCACTATCACCCATTAAATCCATCGCCATTTCGATTTCCACGGGGCGTGGTCTGCCAGTATTTAACTGACGCATAGCTTCATCAATGACACCCGGCGTGTAAGCTGGGTGTTCGATACGCTCAGCCCATTTGGTAATGTGGCGAATCATACCCAGTTGATCATTTATCTCGTGCAAGTCGCCAAAGCCTTTCCCGATTGCGTGGGATGGAATTTGACCGGAAATACAAAGCACCTTTGCGTTATTTCCCCAGGCCGTACAAAGCGCGGCACTTGAATTCAGCAAACCCGGCCCGGGTACGACAGCATAGACACCAACTTTTCCTGTTGACTTGGTGTAACCATAAGCCATATAGGCTACACCCTGTTCATGACGGGAATGCACCAGATTAATGTTATCGCTTTCCTTGTACATGGCATCAAATAGATGATCCAGCTGACCACCAGGCAAGGCAAAAATGGTGTCAACGCCATACTGGCGTAATGATTTGATAATAGCTTCTGCACCCGTCATTTTGGGCATAAGATTTCCCCGAATAAAATTAGAACTGATTAGTTGTTTTCTTGTTTTTCAGCGTGTCGTTTACGATAACGAATCAGAAAAAAAGGAAAGGCAAGCAAATACAACCAGACCATTGGTTTTCGCAGTATCTGCCCAAGTGCCCTGACAATATCGTCAGGGCTGACATAGACTTTGGTTTTCATTGCCTGGCTTTCCGCACTATTTACAATCAGGTGATCTTTCTTGTATTCAAATGCACCAATTTGAAAATCAACGTCTGCAAGTTTACTTCGAACTTTCATGATTTAGCTTTTTTTCAGTCGACCGGTCTTCTGGGCATAATCTATACGCTCTTGCAGAAGTCCTGATATGTCTTCGGGGGCATAACCTGCAGGAGGCGTAAATTGACCTCGCGCATAAATGTCATCAAAAACTTCCTTACAGATGGAAACTTTTTCAGAGAGACTACGAGGCGGTTTACCTGAAGGAAATCGATTTGGCGGATACATTGGATTTTCATATATTTGTCGAAACCCTTCTGTGCGCACATCCACCCAACAGTTATGAATTGTTTTAGTGCGATGATGACGAAGCGCCTCAATATCTACAGTCACAGCCAGCACCTGTTCTTCAGGATAAGGTGTATGTCGCAGAACCATACCGGTGTAATCGATAGCATATGAATGACCGGGGCAAAAAGCCTTCGGATAATAATCATAATTCACCTTGCCCCAGTTGGAACCCAATAGATAACACATGTTGTCATGAGCACGGGTTCGGCGCGTGAACATCCAGAAATCCCAGGGTTCTGAAACACCTTCAACTTCCTGAATCGCACCGGGATGGCAAATCACTTCAACACCGTTATAACCCAATGCACGGGATACTTCAGGTGTACAGCCATCATGACAGGTCATCGTTCCCAGTTTACCAATTGGTGTATCCACGACTGGAAACAGATCCTTGATATCGCCACCCAGTTTTTCACAATACTCATCAAACATATCGTGAGGACTGGTACCCAGACCAATATAGGCAGGAATATGCCACTTATGATATTTAAGTACGATTTCGCCTGTAGGCCCGATAATAAAATTGGTATTAAACCAGCGATCCGGAAATTCAGGAATTTCTTCACATACTCCACCAGCCACTATGTAGAGTTCGTACTCTTTTGCAATTGCGGCTAACTGATCAGTTTCCGGTCCTGGGATGGTGACGACCTTATCCATTTGATCTTTTAGAGTACTTTCACCTTTACCTGGTGTACCCACTCCCTGCATAAAATATTCAGGTAACACAACCAGTCGTACTGGTTGTTCCCAGAAATAACCCACGCCAAAGTGGATCATGTTACAAACCCGATCCAGGTTTTTCTTGATGCCGGCACGGTCTTCCACCACTGTGACTTCAGGTTGTACGACTAGCGCTGTATAAGGTTTGATTCTCTCTGCTTTTTCACCCATCGTTTTTTCCTCTTTTAGAAATATTTGTATCCAGAATAATAGAATTTAAAAATCAAAGTCATCATCGTCTTCAATAATGCCAAGGTCGAGAAGTATCTCGTTTGCTGCAATCGTTCCCATGCCACTAATGCCACCGCCGGGATGACATGATGGTCCTGTCATATACAGTTTCTTTATCGGTCCGCGATAATTTGCATAATTCGGGAAAGGTCGGAATGGGCCCAACTGTGCGAGTGTCCGTTCACCTCCGGTAGTCACCCCACGGTGAAAGCAAAGATTTGCGCGTGCCAGGCTTGGGCCGGTTTCAACATATTGCCCGAGAATATTATCGTCAGACATGTTGGTAGTGAAGTTACGCAACTGCCCGAGTAATTTATCATTAATATAATCTTCGGCGATATCTTCCCAGTTTTCACCACTGGCAAGGTCAACCGGTACAAATGTATCCATGATCAGTGTGTGTTTTCCATCAGGTGCACGTGTCGGATCCATTCTTGTCCACGCCGCCGTCCATAGAAAGGGATCACTGGGCGCCTTCCCCATTGCCATTTCGTTGTACTGTCTATCGATATCGGCAACGGTACCAAAAATACGTTGAAAGGCGGTCTTATCCATATCCGGACCGTTCTTGAAACTGGGTGCTTCATTCAACGCATAATGAACTCTGGCAATAGTCACTTCACCGAACTGAAACTCCCGCACCATCTTCAGGAATGATTCAGGCAAAACACCTTCGTCAAAACCGTGTAAATAAGTTTGGTAGGGATCCAGCTCTGATACAACACCCTGTTTCGCGGTTATTTCTGTGCCGTCTTCCAGGCGAAATCCTATACACTCATCATTCTCAACCAGAAACTTGCGCACTGTGGCTCCGGTCATCACCGTGCCACCGTTGGCTTCGATGTAGCTTTTCATTGCTTCTGACAACATGCCACTACCACCTTCCGGTATGGACTGACCAAAATAATGAATACTCGGGATCATTACGTAAAAGCCAGCAGCAGTACCCAACTGATCAGGCAAGGTTTGTGGTGCCATCGCCCAGCCAAGAATAAAGGCACGTACATGATCATTTTCAAAGTTATCCATTGTGAAACGGCGTGAACTAAGCTGGTAATCACGTAAGCGTTTCAGCCCTTCCGGACTGTTTTCCATCGCCTGGTACATATAGCTTGGAGGGACTGGGGGCGCAAACATGGCTTTTGTCACGCCTTCTTTTATTTCACCAAACTCTTCGTAAATTTCCTTGTAGCGTATCGCGTCCTGTTTCGAATATTCAGCAATGGTGTCGCAGGTCTTGTCGACATCTTTATAGACAATGATGCCCTGGCCTTCATACTTGTTCGGATGACCGGTAATGTGATCTTCTGACCAGATATATTTCAGGCCATGCTTTTCGAATTCCGGCAGCAGCTCTTTGAAATCAGGGTTTAGATGGATCCAGACATGCGACGAACCGAACAAATCATGCTTAAAACCAGGCAGGGTTACATCACGCGTAATAACACCACCACCAACCCAGTCATTACGCTCGGCGACCAGTACTTTTAAACCGTTTTTCACAAGCACGGACGCCGCTATTAATGCGTTATGGCCACCACCTGCAA
>JABHFC010000026.1 GCA_018676275.1 Gammaproteobacteria bacterium
GCTATCCAGCTGAAGTAATTTTTTCGATAATACAGCGACTGTCCTTGGGTGTGGATGACCGATGGCGACTGCAACACCATTGCGTTTCGCAACAACAATTAAATACTCAAACTGTTTTATTATGTCTTCGTCTGTTTGAATATTGTCGAGAAATACATCACGTCGCAGAAAGGGGAGATTGTTTTCTCCTGCGGTAATACCAGCAACACTATATTTACTGGTAACACTGTCAATATAGAAAATATTGCGGCTTTTCAGAGACTCCATTAACCAGTTCATGTGTCCGGGGTGTCGGGTTAACAGGCTACCCATATGATTATTCACACCGATAGCGTGCGGTACTGAGCGCAAGCTATTATGAAGAGTGCGGGTAAATTCCTTTTGAGTCATTTGCAGGGTAAGTGCGCCCGGCCCAAGAAACCTGTTTTTGTTCTCTTCCATTGCCTGCATGGGTAAATGCAGAAGAACATCTCTTCCCTGTGCATTGACAAGCGCTGACATTCTTCTTGCGTGCGGTGAGTGCGGCATAATGGCATACGCAACAGCCCCGGGCAGAGCTATAGCACGTAAGTCATCCTGCAGACGATAGCCAATATCATCAATTATAATGCTGATCAAAGGCTTTGTTGTTGTGTCAGCATAAAGAGCAGGACTGGTAAAAACAGCCAGTCCAAAATAAAAAACTAACAGGAAAATCCGTTTCATAAAGCGAATTTTATCGCTCAAGATTGTTTTCTGAGAATTACCAGACCTTTCAGAACATTCAATGCTTCATAAAGCGCATAATCTTTCTTTGCCAGAGGTGATTCGGCTTTTTGTTTTTCCAATTCCTTATCACCATTGCTGATCGCTTCTTCCTCGTCTGTTTTATCATTCACCAGATGTCGTGCCAGGTTTTCTTCCTTAATGCCATTGCCATGGTCTTCCAGTTTTTCGATTTTCACTCTCTCTATAATGATGTCAGGGGTAATGCCTGATGCCTGGATTGAGCGGCCCATCGGTGTGTAGTAACGTGCGGTTGTTAGTTTCAGAGCAGAGTCATTTTCCAGTGGCAATATAGTTTGCACTGATCCTTTGCCAAAGGTTTTCTCACCCATGATGATTGCACGATTATGATCCTGTAATGCACCGGCAACGATTTCGGAAGCAGAAGCAGAGCCACCATTTACCAGGACAATTAAAGGTGCCTTGCTAATGATGTCTTCCGGTTTGGCGTTGAATTTAAGCTTGGAATCTTTGACACGTCCTTCCGTGTAAACAATCAAACCTTTTTCCAGAAACAGATCCGATACTGCAACCGCAGCTCCCAATACACCACCCGGATTATTGCGCAGATCAAGAATGAGTCCGTCCAGAGAATTATTGTTCTCACCGATTAATTTATCCAGTTCGCGACGCATATCTTCGCCTGTATGAGCCTGGAATTGCGAAATGCGCAGATAGCCAAGACCAGGTTCAAGCGTACTACTTCGAACACTTTTTACTTTAATTACAGCTCTGGTTATAACAATTTTGAGAGGTTTCTGTTCACCACTTCGGACAATTGTCAGGGTGATGTCTGTTCCCGGTTTGCCACGCATGGATTTAACAGCATCGTTTAATGCCATACCTTTTACAGGCATGTCATCCAGGCGGATAATCAAGTCGCCTGATTCGATACCGGCTTTTTCTGCTGGTGTATCATCGATTGGAGAAATAACTTTTACAAAACCATCTTCCATTCCAACTTCGATACCGAGACCGCCAAACTCACCTGAGGTACCTTCCTGCAAATCAGTATAAGCACTCTTATCCAGATAGGCGGAATGTGGGTCCAATCCTTCCAGCATTCCACGTATTGCGTTCTCGAGTAATTCGCGGTCATCGACGCTTTGCACGTAATCATTTTTTATTTTGGCAAATATCTGGGTAAATGCTTTCAATTCATCCAGCGGTAATTCCTGAACTTCTTCCTGTTCAATGACCTCAGTTTCAATTGGTGTGGCAGAGATAACGACAGGGCATGCAAGGAGCACTAAGGCTTGCAGCAAAACATAAGGTGATAAAAATTTCATTCTATACTCCATGGTTTCGAGATCGGGAAAAGCTGTTTACAAAGCTTCAGACCATATTTAGTCGCTAAGGTTGCCTGTGGCTAAATTGCTGGCTAATCCGTTTAATACTATCGCACAGCATACAGGCGCATGATTACCGGTGACAAGCTGTGATCAGTTCTTACACCAGAGGTTTGGGTTAATTGGGTTACCGCTCTTGCGAATTTCAAAATAGAGGCCGGATTTTTGTTGACCACCAGTATCTCCGACCCGGGCGATGATTTCACCGGAAAGAACCCAGTCACCGGCCTTTTTCAACAGGCGTTCATTATGTCCATACAGGCTCATAAAACCGTCGCCATGATCCAGAATTAACAATAATCCCATATTTCTAAACCAGTCGGCAAAAATGACCTTGCCGGTAGTAATAGCCTTTACCTCTACTCCATTTTTTGCAGCAATCGTCACACCCTGCCATTTCAATTGGCCACCTTTTCTCAGCTTGCCGAATTGTTTAGCAATTTTACCTCTTGCAGGCCAGTTCAGTTTACCCTTCAGGCTTGTGAAGGGAGGCATATCTTCATATACCTGTATGGCCAATTCCTGATGTTTGAGTTCGCTCACCAGCTTTGCCAACTCCTGTTCGTCTTTTTGCAGGAACTGTAGCTGTATACCCTGCTCATCAATATAAGCTTGTAACCTGGCTGTGATCACCTGACGTGAGTCACGATAAGACTGAAACTCTTTTAATTTTGCCTGCTGGTTTTGCTGCAATTCTTCCAACTGTTGGGTTTGTGATTGTATTTTTTCTTGCAGGGAAGATATTTCAGTGAGAGCAAGGTTAATATCGGCGATATTTTTACTCCGGGCCCGGCTATCATAGTCATAGTACGCCAGCATTCGACCCACCTGCTCAGGATGTTCCTGGTTGAGCAAAAGTTTCAGATAATTACTGCGGCCAGTTTTATAGGCTTCGCGAATTTGTTCAGAAAGTTGCTGGCGTTGTTTACTGAGTAATTGTTCCTGTTTGTCTTTGTTTTTACCCAGCTCGGTCAGTTTTCGATTTTTGTCATCAATTTGTATCTGAGATTGTTGAATTTTTGTCGATAGCTCGGTCGCGGCCTGTTCGTTTTGTCTGAGCTGTTCGAAAAGTTCATCGACTTCCTTTTTCGCATCTTCAATGCTGGATTCAACATTTTTTATTTTGGAACGAATATTATCCAGTTCGTGGTCTTTTTCAATTTGCTCCGTATTGATATCCACTGCCAGGACATGGCTGCAAAATGACAGACTAAGCAAAAGAAAAGATAAGTAAGGTCGTAGTAAGGCACTGCCTGATGCAGATCTAAATATTCTCGATATACTTGCTTCAGTTCTCATCAGTCACACGAAAAATTGTCTGTCCCGTCATTTCCTCGGGTTTATCAAGACCCATCAGATACAACATGGTTGGTGCCAGATCGCAAAGCGCTGCCTCGTCATTAACTACTTCAGCAGAACGCCCGACATAAACCAGGGGTACCAGGTTATTGGTATGAGCTGTGTGAGGTTGAGACTGTTTCTGATCATCAATTATTTCACGCATTTTTTCAGCATTGCCGTGGTCAGCAGTAATCAGTATTTCAGCACCGCTTAGCTGGCTTGCTTCAAGGACACGATGTAAACAGTGATCCAGTGATTCAATCGCTTTTACTGCGGCGTCGTAATCGCCAGTGTGGCCAACCATATCCGCATTGGCAAAATTACAGATAATTGCGTCGTACTGTCGGCTCTCTATCGCTTCAACCATCTTGTCGGCAACCTCATCAGCATTCATTTCCGGTTGCTGATCGTAAGTACTGACATGAGGTGAGGGCACGAGTATGCGATCTTCGTTGGCAAACACTTTTTCTTCGCCACCATTAAAAAAGAAGGTGACGTGAGCATATTTTTCCGTCTCGGCAATCCGCAGTTGACGTAAGCCCTGATTGGCAATGTATTCACCAAATACATTTCTGTGTTGAACTTTCGGGAAAGCAACCGGGAAATCAAAATCAGCCTTGTATTCGGTCATGCTGATAAAAGCAGACTTTTCATAATATATTGATCTGGGAAATTCACTGAAATCATCCTTGGTAAAGGCAAGTGAAAGTTGTCTGGCTCGATCAGCGCGATAATTGGCAAACAGAATGGCATCGCCCTCTTCAATACTCACTACCTCGCCTGCTTCATCTGTAATGGCAGTGGTATGCACAAACTCATCGCTTTCCCCGCGCTCATAGGCCATGTCAATTGCTTCCAGGGGATCCGTCGTCTGATACTCAGCTATGCCTCTGGTAATGAGGTCATAAGCTAGCTGGGTTCGATCCCAGTTCTTGTTACGATCCATAGCATAAAACCTGCCAACCACGCTGGCGATGCGGCCTTTGCCAATTTCCTGAATTCTGGCTGTTGCCTGCTGCATATATCCCCGCGCACTTTTCGGTGATGTGTCGCGACCATCCAGAAAGGCGTGAATGTAGATTTTTTCAATATTGTGTTGTTCGGCCAATGTCAGTAGCGCAAAAATGTGATCCTGATGACTATGAACGCCTCCTGGTGAGAGCAAGCCGAGGATATGAACAGCCTTGCCGGTAGTAGCAATCTTATCCAGTGTTGAGCAAAACACTTCATTTTTGAAGAAAGAACCATCTCCAATAGCACGCGTGATTCGCGTGAAGTCCTGATCAATTACCCGACCAGAGCCAATATTCATATGTCCCACTTCCGAATTGCCCATTTGCCTGTCGGGCAGCCCGACATCGGTGCCTGAGGCGCTGATCAGGGTGTGAGGTGAGTCGGCCCAGAGTTTATCCCAGGTGGGTTTATTGGCACTATAAATGGCGTTGAAATGGGTATTTTCTGAATAACCCCAGCCATCGAGCACAATAAGAATAACGGGTTTGGGTGATATAGGACTCATAGAAGCAGTTAGAAAGGAAAAGGCACAATCAGCAAAATTGCTGATGCCCTTCCGGATATTGTGAGCAGTTTATGGCTAAAAAAACCTGACGATCGTGCATGGTCTATAGATGAGCTCAATCAATTAACTGAATATGTTCAATTTCTTCTTCGTTGAGGCCTCAGTTTAACATGAAATATCAATCAGTCCGAGATAGTGACCATAAACAGTCTGTACGGATTTCCTTTAAAGGATTCTATGTCTGGAGTTTCTAATGAACGTGTTATCACGTATTATTCACGCCTCATTTATATGACGCCTCGCGGGGACATAGAGCTTTTTATATGGAACGACTACCAGAATTTATCAGTAACCACCTGTTTTTGGTTTCACTTTTTATATCGTTATTGATGTTATTAATATGGAATCTGTATGGCGGGGTCCTGTCCGGGGCCAAGCAAATCATCCCGGCGGAACTGACGCGCCTGATTAACCGAGAGAGTGCGGTGGTCATTGACGTACGTTCAGAAGATGATTATAAAAATAACCATATCCTGCATGCGATAAATATGCCCGATAAGGAGCTGGAGGCTAATAGTCCAAAACTGGATAAATACAAAAAGCAGGCGCTTATAGTTTATTGTGCAAACGGTGCCGATTCAACGCGAGTCGCGCGCACTCTTGCTACAAATGGATTTGAGCAGGTTTATTGTCTCAAAGGCGGTTTACCATCCTGGCAAAACGCAAATCTACCTTTAACCAAAGAAACATAAGAGCAGGTAAGTACACATGGCAGAAGAACAGGAAAAGCAAGTGAGCGGAACAAACGAGAACGAACAAGAGGCACAGTTTGGGTTGCAAAAAATTTATGTAAAGGATATTTCTTTTGAAATACCCCATTCACCGATGGTATTCCAGGAAGAGTGGGAGCCGACGGTAAATATGGATATTGCCAATACGGCGAGTAAGGTGGCTGATGATATTTATGAAGCTGTACTTAGTGTCACTTTAACCGTCACCTCGGCAGAAAAAACCATGTACCTGATTGAAGCTCAACAGGCAGGTATATTTCATATTGCCGGACTACCGAATGATGCTATAAATAAAATGCTGGCAACAACCTGCCCAAATATTATATTTCCTTTTGTTAGAGAACTGATTTCTGACATGGTAATGCGCGGTGGGTTTCCTCAATTGTTACTGGCTCCGGTTAACTTTGATGCCTTGTATGCGCAGAAAGCCGAGCAGGAAGCAGCGCAGCAAGACAAGGCGACTACGCACTAAGTATCTGGTGTCCTGTAATGGCTAATCAATCAGTATTGGTTATTGGTGCAGGTTCCTGGGGTAGTGCCCTGGCAATGGTGCTGGCACGAAACGGACACCAGGTTTATTTGTGGGACATCTTTGCCGAACATATTGCTGCAATGGAAACGACTCGTAGTAACGAACGTTATCTGCCCGGTATTGCTTTGCCGGATAATTTACACCCAGTTGCTGACACTTCCAGGTTTAGTGAGATTCACAATGTTGTTATGGCAATGCCTTGTGCCGGCTTGCAGAGTTCTCTGCATCTCTTGCAGGAACATGCATCTATAGCGGATCTGAAAATCTGCCTGGCATGCAAGGGCTTTGAACCTACTTCAAATTCATTAAATACAAATGTCGTAAAAAATATACTGGGTATCGATTCAGTCGCCGTTCTATCCGGACCTTCCTTTGCCCGGGAAGTAGCGGAAGGTTTACCGACTGCAATTACCGTGGCTTCTGAACATGAACAAACAGCAAGTGAATTTTCTGCTCTTTTTCATAGCGAGGTGTTCCGCACCTATACTCATGATGATGTTATCGGTGTGCAGGTCGGAGGCGCGGTTAAAAATGTTATAGCTATTGCTGCCGGTGTCGCTGATGGCCTGGGTTATGGTGCCAACACGCGTTGTGCGCTTATTACCAGGAGCCTTGCTGAAATAATGCGTTTAGGAATGGCCATGGGTGGGCGTCAGCAAACCTTTATGGGTTTGGCGGGACTAGGTGACTTGATTCTGACCTGCACTGACAATCAATCAAGGAACCGTCGTTTCGGAATTGCCCTTGCAGAAGGTAAGGATATTGAAACTGCGAAGCAGGAAATCGGCCAGGCTATAGAAGGCGCTGTGACAACCTCGGTAGTATCGGAGCTGGCAAAGACCTATAACATTGAAATGCCGATTACAGAGCAGGTGAATAATGTTCTGAATTCAAATTGTTCACCGCGGGAAGCAGTGCAAAATCTGCTGGCACGTGAACCCAAAGCTGAGATGTAGTTAACAGAAGTATTTCTTTTCATAGTTCTTTTATCGAACTATCTGGGTTACTCTTTTGTCCAGGAGTCTGTCGAACTGAGGATGTCCTGCTTCGGAAAAGCCAGATTTGGCCCTTTTATATTCAATTTTTCGTTAAAGAGAACCACTATTCGCCTCAAAATTGAATATAAAATGGCACAAACTGGCCTTTCCCTCGCGACGAACACCTAAGTCCGACAGGCTCCTGAACGAAGCATCATTGCCTATGCAAAACTCAGCCAGACAACTACTCGAACAGTATTGTAAAAATGCGGATCAAGCTGCATTCAGTCAATTTTATCGAAGCGAAGCACCACGACTCTGGCAATTCCTGAAAAAGAGGGGCTGTAATGATGATGGTGCCTACGATTTACTCTCGGAAGCCTTTCTCAAATTTGTCCGCGTCATTTGTAATGATTTGCGCGCACCCACAGCGTTATTATACCGAATAAGCATTAATCTTCATATCGACGCCTATCGTCGTGAAAAAGCCTCTCCCATTGATCAAATCGATATTGATATCGAACAACAGGCTGATCCTCAAACAGAATTCAGCGACCAACAGGACTATGTTCAGCATTTGCTAAAGATATTACCTCAAGATGAACAAAATCTCCTGTTCATGCGTTATAGGGTAGGACTGACACATAAAGAGATAGCAAACATGCTGGAATTGCCCGAAGGTACAGTACGCAGACAAAGCGCCGCAATCCTGAAAAGACTGAAGAAACAATGGCAGGAAGACGCTGATGACACATAGCTTTGCCAGCCCAACAGATGCAGATCTGGAAAACCTGGTCAAGCGGGCTTTCGAGACCATGCCTGTCGCAGAGCCGTCGCGACTGTCTTTTATAGAAAACCAGTTAATGCAAAAAGCGGCTAACACGGGTCAGCGAAAGAGTTTGAACAAAATGCCGTGGTGGATCGTTTTACTATTAAGCGGTAGTTTTGCAATGGCAGGCTGGTTGGGTGGAAACTACCTGCTTGATCATAGTGAAGATGCGAGTAAAACGGTGCCGCAGGAAGATAATATTATTGTACCTGCGAGAACCGAAACGAGAAAAAATAATGTGCCAAAAACACCTGGTGAATCAGAGGACGATGCAGTCTATATTGATGATGACTCCCCGGTCATTTATCAAAGAGAAGTATTATGATTGTCCTGTTCCGTACGATAAGAAAATATGATTAAAAATTCAAAAAATATACTTTATAGGGTGACAACGGCACTGATAAAACTCACATGGTCGTTAATACTTAGCTTGATTCCTGCGACGTATATATTTGCGGCACAGGTTTGTGACACGCAAACCATAGGCGTAGATGATCTAAAAGGCATATCTGGTAGTAGCGATGGCCATATCATCGGTGTTGGTAAGAGTGATGGTCAGGCCCAGATCTGGGGTTTTGATGGTGCTAACTGGACACGTAACACCGATGCAGATATTCCGGATGTTGATCTCGAGGACGTTGAAGTTTTCAGCTCTACATCTGCTTTTGCTGTCGGCAAGAGGGACGGGGGTAATGGAACATTCCTGGTTTACGATAATGGCGACTGGACCAATGAAAGTAGTGCGGTAACCTTTGATACAGATATAAAAGGTGTCTGGGCCTTGTCCGATACTGAGGTTTACCTGGCCGGGAAGAGAAACGGGAGTGATGCACAATTTAATCGATGCATCAATAGTGGTGGTTGGACCTGTACTGACTTGCTAAATAATAACAACGATAATAGTAACCAGGATCTGGAAGATGTCTGGGGTGACAGTAGTAATGTTTATTTCCTCGGTAAACGTGGCAGGTTATTCATTTTTGATCATACATTATCCGGTAACGCCGACCCGGCTAACGCAGCTAACTGGACAGAAGAGACCGCATGTAAAGATCTTGCAGCTGATTCCGATTTTAAAGATTTGTGGGGTGATGGTGCCGGTAATGTTTATCTTACCGGTAAAGGCAAGTCTTCGGGTAACCAGGCCACAGTTTGGAAATATGATGGCAGTACCTGTAGCGTGATGTACGAGACAACGACTCAAGATAAAATGGATGGAGGCATTTACGGCTCAACGGCTACAGGTGAAATCTATGCAGGGGGGAAAGCTGGTCTTATCATTTTTTCTACAGATAACGGGGCAACCTGGAATGAAAAAACAGAAGGAACTCAGGACATCAAGGATGTCTGGGCATCAAGTGCGGGTAATGCCTACTACGCGGGTAAGGGTGGCGAAACCACAGTTTGCACGACTGACAGTGAAGCAACCGTCACTACGGTGGCGACAGGTGGTAGTGCAATTTCAGCCGACACAAGTCCTGCCGGGACGGGTGCTTATACTACGCTAACGGGACCGGTTATTGACGAGAGTAATGAAGGCGGCCTGGAGGTTGCAAGTTATATGCTTACGGCACCGACAGGATTTGAATTTAATACAGGCGCAACGGTAAATATCTCAATTGGTGGTAGTGGTACTGGCACAGATTTAACTCTGGGTACCACGAGTATTATCTCATCGGACATTACTTTCAATGTAGTAACACTGAGTACGGGTACACGCCTGAATACACTTACCTTCAGTGGCATTGAAGTGCGACCGACGACGGCTTGTCAAATGGCAACAAGCGGCAACATCGTGTTTTCCACGACTGGTGGCACAATAATTACGGATAGCGATGCCGGGATACTCGCTGAAGTGGCGGGCACTGCCACTAATATGTACACCGTTTTGCCCGGACAGACGACTTATGACAATACCTCCTGTGGAACGGTAAGCGGTACTGCTTCTGATCAAGCAGTAAATTCCGCTTTTAATATTTCTCAACTGGTGGTGACTGATCAGTTTGGCAATATTCAATTAGATTATGATAACGCTGGTGTCACAATTACTTATGTTTACACAGGTCTTGGCACACCTGCCTTTACCAGCCCCGCTAGTTTTACTGATGGTGTCGCCACAACGACGCTGACTACCACGCTAGATACTGCCGACACTGGCGTTACTATCACTGCAGATGATGGAAGTCTGACAGGAGTGGCCAGTGCTGCATTTGATGTTACTACCGTACCTCCTATCACCGGTCTTATTGCTGAATACCAGATGGAAGAATCGAACTGGGACGGAACAGCCGATGAAGTAATTGATTCAAGCGGTAACGACTTGCATGGTGTTTCAATTAATGGGCCAGATACTTCCAATGCCATACCGGCGATCGCGGGTGATCCGGGCACCTGTAATTATGGTGTCTTTGACCAGATAGATGATCTCGCCTCAGTAGCCGATGATAACTTGCTGGATATTGAAAACAGCCTGACCGTGACGACCTGGATATATACATTTAGCCATCCGGGTGCTGGTTTAAAAACGATTTTATCGAAGGATACAAACTATGAGTTTCATTTAAACACATCGGGACAGATTTTCTGGTGGTGGGGTGGTGGTGTTCGTTCGTTGACATCGACGACAGTGATTCCGCTTAATGAATGGCATCATATTGCGATCATCTATGATGGTGATGGTGCTGGCAGTGGTGTTGGGACTATCTATATCGATGGTGTTGCTGAGGCGACTACTGCCCAGGACAATGTTGGTACCTTGTTCACCAATACCAATCCGCTGGAACTTGCCGCAGACCAGGCCTTTGCTGGTCGTAATTTTGATGGCTGGATAGACGAAGTACGTATTTACGAAAATGTTTTGTCTGCCGCACAGGTTGGTGTAGTCATGAATGAAACACATCCCTGTACGAATCCGCCTACTTTACCTGTATTGAATGCTGACTGGCATGTTGATGGCCCAAATTGGACAGGAACTGGAGATGTAATTCCGGACTTTAGTGGTAATGTTTTTAATGGTTTAACGAACAACGCATCTAACGTAATTGGACTTGTTTGTAATGCAACTGATCTCAGCGCAGATAGCAATACCGACTATCTGGTCATGGATAATAACGCGCTAGATACGCTAACAGACTTTTCAATCGCCGTATGGACAAAGACTGCAAACACGGGCAACCAGGCGCTATTATCCGGCGGCACGAGCACGCAGGAAAATGAATTGATAATGTGGTTTCCAAACAATACGACCTTTCAACCCTTTCTAAATGGTAATGGTGGCGCAACCATCGCCATTTCCGATCTAACGGCAGTAAACCCTGATATCGCAGTTGCTGACAACACCTGGCACCACCTGGTCTGGACGCGAAGCGGAACACAAAATTGTTTTTACGTGGATACTAATCCTATGGGCTGTTCAACCGTTGCGGCGGGACAAATGGATATTGATACAGGTCGATTGATTATCGGTCAGGAGCAGGATAATACTGGTGGGGCGACATTCGATTTGGA
>JABHFC010000203.1 GCA_018676275.1 Gammaproteobacteria bacterium
ACTTCGAACATATGTGGAGTCCCACAATTTGCGTAAAAAGTCGATATCTTTATATAACTCCTCTTCTGCCACACCTTCTGCAGCTGTACGTACAATAAAACCACCTTTGCCTAAGGTTTCAGATTCCTTTAATGCAGTATGTAAGACAACATTAGTATTGCCGGATACTGCGAGGTTCTGAGATTCTGTCTGGTACTGTTTGATAATGTTGCGAAGACGTTCACGTTCTTCTTCATCTTCGATACGCTGGGAAATACCAATAGTCGAATGATCAGGAATAAAAACAAGATAGCGGGATGGAAAAGATATACGCGTTGTTAATCTGGCTCCTTTAGTTCCCAAGGGATCTTTTACAACCTGTACGAGAATGTCCTGCCCTTCGCGTAACAGGCTATCAATCGTTGCTTCCTGAGAGTCATTTTTGGAACCTGACTCAGCGGAATCTTCATTGGTATCAACGATATCAGATAGATGCAGAAATCCGGTTCGCTCCAGGCCAACCTCGATGAAGGCGGCTTGCATGCCCGGTAATACTCTTGACACCCTTCCCTTGAAGATATTTCCCACCAGGCCACGCTTACGGGTGCGCTCAACATAAACTTCATGTAAAACCCCATTTTCGACAACAGCCACCCGAGTTTCCTGAGGGGTAACATTAATCAGAATTTCTTCACTCATGCGCAGGTCATTCTATTGAAAGTTCTTAAGAAATTATTATAACTATAAAATATATATAGGAAAATTTAATTTCCCGAGGGCTCTCAGAGCAAATTTATACCGACGAATAAGTATCAAATACCGGCTTTGACGCCTCAAGTTGTTGATTTTATCAGTTGTCGGCAGGGCAAATTGGACAAAAATATGGATAAATAGTTTGCCCGGACTGGCTCAGGACGGTTCTATCAGGGGGAAATCAAACCCCGCCTGGGCGGGGTTTTGGCTGGATTTATCTGTTTTGCTAGCTTAGTTATTCGATGATGAGGACTGAGTCTTCGTCACTATCAGCACCAAATTCTTCATCAAATATATCGTCATAGCCTTCCGTGGGCGGATTACCATCGTGTATCAAATATTCTCGCTGTTGAAGATAGGCTTCACGCGTAAATGAATAGGGATCAACAGCTGCCTCATCACGGATGTTTGTAGCATCGAGTAAATTCGCACGAATATTAATCACATTCAAAGCGGTGATTGGAAACAAAATGGCACCACTTATGTAAGTCAGCGGGTTAAGCGCTAACTTGGTAGCAATATTTGGCAGATTGCGTGCCGTATCCGGACCCTGGACTGGAAGATACAGATATGTACCACGCCCAACTCCCCAGGTAGCCAGAGTTTGCCCAACATCTTCATTATGTCTTGGCATTCCTGCAGGTGTTGCAACATCGAATAAGCCCGCAATACCAAGGGTAGAATTCATGATAAAACGACCGGCATCAGAAAAGCCCTGATCAAACTTCCCTTGCAGGAAAGAATTCAAAATCACGTTGAGGTAGGCGAGATTGTCAAAAAAGTTAGTCACACTGTTACGTATTGGTTCCGGGGTGATTTTTACGTAACCTTCAGCGATAGGTTTAATCAGGTGCTTATCCAGACCTTCATTAAAATCATAAAAAACCCTGTTGGCCGGTTCGATAGGATCCGGTGAAGCAGCACTTTTTTGCTGCGAACCCGCACACCCGGCGAAAACACCGACTACAACTAATAGGAGTAATATTTTTGTTAATTTATTCATAGTGTTATTTATCATGATCCACCTAGCTGACAACGTCCCAGCACACGGAACGAATTTTGACATACATAATAAGTCGGTACAATTCCCAAATCATTCTTCATCCTGGTTTTCCATATCTGTAATCTTGGCAGCCACATCTTCGACCAGACCGGGAAAGCCTTTGTCTTTGATAACAGTGGCATATTCAGCTCTTTTCAGGGAAAGGTCATTTACCCCGTTTGCGATGACACTGATAATTAACCATTGACCCTCTTTCTGGTGCATCAGGTAGTCCAGTTTTACAGGGTCATCATCAGTTCTTTGTAATTCTGTTTTAATCAGAAGTCTGCCTTTCTTCAACATTTCCGCAGACATTTCGACAAAACTTTCACCTGAATAACCATCAAAGCGTGAGGCATAAGTTGCAACACTGAGACGTTTGAATAGCGCAATAAAATCTATTTTTTGCGTATCGTCCAGTTTTTTCCAGTAGCGACTCATAATGACCTTGGCAATCAAAGAGGCATCAAAACTGGAATTCACAGTATCCTTAACTTCGTTATATCTGCCCTGATACCTGAGTTCATCAGAATGCTGCATTATGTACATCAATTTCTCATGAAGCGCCGTAACAACCTCACTGGCAGCCGCGTAATCAATATTCATTTCAGCAGCAATACTATTGGAACTCGTAGCAAGTAATATGATCGCTACAACGATTGCTCTAAATTGCCTGTAAATCATTTTTTCCATCGAAACTATTTATTATGTAATCTATTTGACTATAAAATTGTAAAAAGTTTGAATCTAATCCTAATCCGCAGGGCGTGCATATGCCCGGTTTTTCCAAATGGCACCTGTGCCGCGCCAATGCCGCACTGCCGACCCCCAGGTCATACACAGATAAAGCGCTCCGGTGACTGGCAATGTGCAAGCCCAGAGAGGATTTAGATCATAGTATTTGAGGGTTGGTAAGTAGCTTAATATCATCATTAAATAAGCTATTACCGATACCAGTAATATTGGTAAATCTGTCACAAATATTGTAAAAACTGGCAAAACAAAGGCCAATAACATCAGCAATGTACACAAAAGCAATAAACTTACGGAATAATGCAACTGTGTGTATGCAGTCCTTGCTACCATGTCCCAGATTGTCTGTAGTGTATCATAACAGCGGTGACTAATTGCAGAGTGAGATAGACCTGTCCAGATACGTCCACCTGACTTTTTGATATGTCGCGCCAGGGAACAATCATCTATAAGCGCATCTTTCAAAGTGGCAAAACCACCAATCTCATCCAGTTTTTTCGTCTTTACCAGGATACATCCGCCAGCCGCTGCTGCCACCAGGCGTGAACCGGAGTTCGAAAGCGCGAAAGGATAAAGTAATTTGAAAAAATAAATAAAAGCGGGCATCAACAATAATTCCCAAAAACTCTGCATTCGTAAAAATGCCATCAGAGATACCATATCCAGATCATTACTTTCCATTTTCTCTAACAGTGCAGCGATAGTGCCGGCTTCGAGTTCTATATCAGCATCCAGTAACAATATGTATTCGCTACTTACTTTTTGCCGTCCCTGTTCCAGTGCCCATAATTTTCCACTCCAGCCCTCGGCTAAGGGACTACCACTAATAATAGACAAATTAGGTAGATCTACACCCTGGGCACATTTTACTGTTTCATCCGAAGACTGATCGTCAATCAGAATCACTTCACCCAACTTACCCTGATGAGTCAGTGAGGTAAGCGTTCTTGTGATGACCTCTTCTTCATTTCTGGCAGGTATCAAAACACTGACGGCGGAAAGTCCGGGTGAAAAACTGGGGTTAGCGTCTAATGATTCGCGTGTACTCCACGGGCGCCATGGCAAGACAAGAATACTAAACCAGATTAAAAATCCGGGTAGAACCAACCATAAGGTTGTCATCAAGCAACTTGTTTTTTGCTATCTTCGAAAGGTACAGGCTTTATTTCAGCAACCAGTTTTGGTTTTTCTATGGTTTCATCCTCATACAGTATAGGCAACTCAGGTTTCATAGGTGCCTCAGTATCGGGACCAAACAGTGCGACTTTCATTGCAGTTAAAGGATGACTGAATGTGTCATTAACAGCTGATGCTTCGAAGCCACAGTGAACCATACAATTTGCACATTTAGGATTACGGCCATTACCGTAATTATCCCAGTCTGTTTCTTCCATCATTGCCTGAAAGGTTGGTGCGTAACCTTCATCAACCAGCAAATAACAAGGTTTTTGCCAGCCAAAAATATTACGAGTAGGATTTCCCCAGGGCGTGCACTGGTAACTTTGGTTGCCAGCGAGGAAGTCCAGATATAAAGACGATTGATTAAAGCGCCATTTTTTACCCTTACCTAACTTGAAGATGTTGCGAAATAACTGCTTGCTTTCCGTTCGCTGTAAAAACACATCCTGACGAGGTGCTCTCTGATAATTATATCCCGGAGAAATGGTGACACCTTCGACACCCAGTTCCATTGCCAGATCCATAAAAGCTGAAACTTCTTCTGCAGTTTCATTCTGAAAAAGAGTGCAGTTTACAGTGACACGAAAACCTTTGGCGCGAGCTTTCTTGATAACCTCAACACATTTGTCGAAAACACCATCACGGCAAACTGATGCGTCATGGCGATCGCGGTTACCATCGAGGTGGATTGAAAATGTCAGGTAGGGCGAGGGTGAATAATCATCCATGCGCGCATCCAGCAACAGAGCGTTGGTA
>JABHFC010000204.1 GCA_018676275.1 Gammaproteobacteria bacterium
ACCGTTATGACGAAACACATCACAGCACGATTTGTCATGCCAACACATCAGGGAATACAATAGTCAATTGAACACAAACTCTAACTTTAACATTGGTCTCGTTATTGGGGGCAGGTCACAGCTAAGTGCTTTCGATTCCAGTTGGAGCCAGTCTTGCTTTGCGATATATATAACGCAGGTCAAATTAAGTAAAGCGGGGATATCCGGGTTTTGCTTTGCAAAAAGATCAATGATATTTAATGCCTGATCATACTCTCGCAATAAGATATACAGTTCTGCCAGTTTCAAACCTATATTGAAATTATTAGATGTTGTCGAGAAAGCCTTTTCGTATTTTTCCAGTGCTTGCGCTTTATCATTTTGTAACAGGGCAATATCACCGAGTTTTTCCAGGGCAGGTTCAAAGTTAGAATGTAGACTGATTATCTTATTCAGTTCTTTTTTTGCATCCCCGAACAAGCTAGTACGAGTTAGTAATTCAGCCAGGTTCATTCTGAATCCAATTTCGTCAGGTTCACGCTTAACTGCATCACGCAACAAGGGTTCAGCTTCCTCAAATCGATTAAGTTGAGTGAGAATCAGACCGAGGAGACTAAACACTTCTGCATCTTCCGGTGCGAGCACCAATGCCGACTGGTAATACTTTAAGGCATCATCCAGGTTCCCAGTTTGCTGGGCGGCAATTCCGGAATCAATTAAATCTGAGAGAGCTGGTGTCATAAAACTTTTAAAATGATCAGAAGAATATGAAGTGTACTAGGGTCTGTTGACCTTTCATATTCACAACTGTTATACAATACCCGATAATGTTTTATTAAAAATAATACTGCTAAACTGTTAATTCTCCATCATCAATCTATACCATTACTGATTAATTATGCACAGGGATAATACAAAGGAAGCGCCTGTTTCAGAACGAATACAAAATGGTTTGAGCCATCATCGGGCAGGTCGATTGAAGGAGGCGGAAGCGATATATCAGTCTGTCTTGCGTGAGCAGCCCCGAAACCCTCAAGTTTTATATTTAATGGGGCTTATGGCTCACCAGCTTGGAAAACATGAAATGGCTGTTGATTTACTCAAAAACGCTATAAAGGTAAACCCGGATGTGCCGGATTTTCATAATACCTGCGGAGAGGCCCAGCGTGCACTTCAAAAACCTGAATTAGCTATCGCCTGTTATGAGCGGGCTCTTGCGCTTAAACCTGACTATGTAGAGGCACACAACAACCTGGGAGTTGCCCTTCAGGCGCAAGGCAGACCGGAGAATGCAATTAGCAGCTATGAACGAGCTATTGGCATCAATCCAGACATTGCCGAAATACATCGCAATCTGGGGATAGTCCTTCAGGAATTGGGTCGAACGGAGGATGCTATCGTCAGTCTTGAAAAGTCACTGAGTATTAATCCTGACTATGCCGAGGCACATAATAATCTGGGGCTCTCACTCCAGGTACTGGATCAACACAGGGGTGCGATTAGCTGTTTCGAACGCGCCCTTGCTATTAATACCGACTTTGCTGAAGCGTATAACAATTTGGGTGTAGCTCAATATAAATTGGATCAGTACAAAAACGCCATTAGCAATTATGAAAATGCTCTTAAAATTAAACCTGATTTTGCCGAAACATATTTTAATATGGGCATAGTTCTTAATGATCTGCGACAACATGAGGATGCGATCAGATATTATGAACAGGCGCTTGCTATCAAGCCTGAGTATCTTGATGCATTTTATAATCTTGCTGCACTGTACGAAAAACTGAATCAGCTCGAACAAGCAAATATCTATGTGCAAAAAGTTTTACAACTACAGGTGGATGAGCCAAGGGCAAAAAAGCTTGAGGCTGTTCTGTTAAGACGTGAAGAAAAGTATATGGAAGCGCTGGATATACTGAAATCAATTTCCCTGATAAATATGGATGCCGAAACAATAAGCTCGATCTATTTTGAAATGGGAAAACTTTATGATCTTGTCGGTGATAGTGATTCGGCTATGCAGCATATTCGGGAAGGGAATCGAGTCCAGGCAGATAGTTTTGAAGCAGGTAAATTTGCTGGAAACACCTATTTGAATGAAACCAGGAATATTTACAATCAAATTAATCATGATTGGCTAAAATCATGGACAGATCTGAGTTTGGAAAAGGAAGCTAACTCAATCGTATTTTTACTTGGGTTCCCTCGTTCGGGTACAACATTACTGGATCAAATACTTGATGGTCATCCAAAAATTCAGGTAATTGAAGAAAAACCAATGATTGAAAATATCGTAGAGCAACTAGCTGAATTTCCTGGAACTTATCCATCTTCACTTGCCTCATTAAATAGTGATGATATTGACCTGTTACGAAAAGAATATATGGGCGGTTTAGACCGGTATGTAGATCGAGAAGCTGGTTCAATTATCGTTGATAAATTGCCATTGAACATTGTTCATGTTGGATTGATTTGCAGATTGTTCCCAAACTCAAAAATTATACTGGCACTGCGTCATCCTGCTGATGTTTGTTTAAGTAATTTTATGCAACATTATAAGATAAATGCCGCAATGAAAAACTTTTTTACGCTCGAAGATACAGCAACATTATATGATTCGGTAATGGGGCTTTGGCAGAAATATGTAGATTTGTTACCGTTGAATTATCTGGAGTTTAAATATGAATTACTTGTAGATAATGCCGAGCAGGAAGTTAAACACCTGTTAAACTTCCTCGGTGCTGAATGGGATCCTTCACTCCTGGATTATACGAATCACGCAAAAAAAAGGGGAGCGATAAATACTCCGAGTTATAGTCAGGTTACTCAACCAATTTATCAAAATGCCAAATATCGCTGGCAAAGATACGAAAAAGACCTTTTGCCAATCATGAATAAACTGGAATCTCACATTGACTATTTTGGATATTAAGAAAAAAACGAAAGAGTGAATAGAACTATTTAAATCTGCAACAATAATACTCCAGTATAGCGGATGATATAGTCAACTAAATCGAATCGTTTTGTGCCATCCAGATAATGATATAACAAGTCACAAATGTAGTTACAGCGGCAAACCCCAAAGTAGTTAAGGAAAACAATGAAGAAGTTGTTTGCGTAAGTAGTTCCATAAGCGACAACTTCTCAAGGATTGGAGCCTGAGAAGCAGCGATAGCTGAACCGATGGCTGTAAATCCCAGCATGATCAAGTTTGTTAGCCAGGCTGGCAGTTGTTTTGCTTCTGGCAGACGGGCAAGAACACCGGAAGTGAAACCCTTATCCTCCAGATAAGGTTCAGTGTTCCGTAATGTATTGAACATGTGGTCTAAATTATTTGAATCAACCATTTTTATTCTCCTGGTTGCCAACTCATCATTCGTTGTTTAAGTACTTCCTGGCCTCTGTTGATATAACTCTTCACAGTGCCCAGTGGACAATCCATGACTTCAGCGATTTCGCTATGTGACAGCTGACGTTGGTAGGACAAGTGTAGCGCCATTCGCTGTTGTGGTTCAAATACTTTAAGGGCTCGGGCGAAATCCCTGTGCAAATCCGCTTCAGTTTCGGGGTTAAAGCCTTCATCCGGTATATCCTCCATTTCCAGTTGTATTTCCTGCTTCTGTTTGCGGCAATGGGCGGCAAAACAGTTATAAGCGATCCGGTAGACCCAGGTAAAAAATTTCGCATTGCCCTGGTACTGATGCAATGACTTGTACACCTTGATAAAGGTCTCCTGGGCAAGGTCATCTGCCAGAGCTTCATCCCATCCCGTCAGAGAGCGTAGCGAATATCGGAGCTGGGATTGATAGCGCTTTACCAGCTCCGAGAATGCATGTTCATCCCCCTTATCCAGAACCCTGTTAATCAGGGCCCCGTCATCAATTTCCATGAATATCAGACTATGACTGTTCTACTTCTCCTCCAGCTTCCAGATTAATAGTTGGGCCAGACCGATAAACAGCGGTATTAATCCAAAAGCCGCCGCTGACAGAGTACCGATTACAGCAAAGCAGGCAAAGATTCCAAGACCAATTCCACTCATTACCAGACCGCGGTGTAGATTATTCTTTGGCGTGACTTCTTTTTGCAGGCCTTTCAATACTTCCGGAGGTATATCCTTGCCAGTGCTAACATACTGATCGATTGTATCGTGCATCAATCGTTTCTTGCGATAGCTTGAGTACAGAACCACAGCGACAATCATGATTGGCATTCCAAAGGTAAATACGATGGCCGTAATTGGAATTAATGCTTCAATCAAGGATATTCCATCATCGAATATGCCACCTCCATCTGATCCGATAACAATATTATGGCTTTCATCATCATCGATGCCTTCCGTGACTTCCTTAATCTCCTGGATTGCCTCCTTTATCTCACTCTTGATTTCTTTCTTTTCCTCTTCACTGATGTCATCGTCAGCTGCATCAATAATGTCGCCGATTATTGATAAAACTTTACCTTTTATTTTGTTTTCCAGTTCCTTTTCAGAAATTTTTCTATCCGGTTCATCCTCATCCATATCAATTGTGACTTTAAGGCCATGTTCTTCTTCTGCCATTTCGTTTTCGTGCGAATCAGCCCAGGCAGGGGAAATAAACAGGATGCAAAGTAAAAGGCTGTAAAAAAAGGTCTTCATTGGTTTTCTCCAGTCAATAAATTAGATATTCGTAATAATGGTTTACATGACACGTGTAAAAAGATGACATAAACAATCAGGGGCTAAGTAAATACCAGGCTGATTATTTTGAATTTCTTTCTGCTGTAAAGGTGAGGAAAGCTGACTTTTCTCCAGTAATTCAAGTTCGTCACTTAGAAAAAAAACTACCTGATTATCAATCTTCATTTGCAGTGCCTTATTTATACCATCGATGGGCAAAGAATGTTTCTGGGCTGCTGCCTGTCCTGCCAGAGATAATGATAGTACAAGGCATACAACAAGGGATGGTAAAGTTTTCATGGTGATTTCCTCTGCATTAATAAATTTGTCTTACCCATTTAGATGCCCCTTTAACCGGGTTTGGATGCAATA
>JABHFC010000205.1 GCA_018676275.1 Gammaproteobacteria bacterium
AAGTCGACAACCGTTGTGCTGATCTCATCCGTGAAGCCTATGCAATTACCGATAAATTGAGCCGACGCGATCGTCTGAGTGAGATCAGATCAGAAGTAGTTGGCGCAATGCTTGAAGAAAATGAAGACCGTTGGCCTCAGGGAAAAATACAGGCATCTATCGAAAAACTTGAAAGTAGTATTGTTCGCGGTGGTATTGTCGCGGGCGAAAACAGGATCGATGGACGCGTACCGGATGCGATCAGGCAGATAACAATAGAAGTTGGCGTATTACCTCGTGCCCATGGTTCAGCCCTGTTTACGCGCGGAGAGACACAGGCTGTGGTAGTTGTGGCTCTCGGTACTGAACGAGATTCTCAGATAATTGATGCAATAGAAGGAGAGCATAAAGATCCATTCATGCTGCATTACAACTTTCCTCCTTATTGTGTTGGTGAAACAGGTCGTGTAGGCACTCCAAAACGCCGCGAAATTGGACACGGTAGATTAGCGAAGCGCAGTATGATTGCAGTGATGCCAACGCTGGCTGAATTTCCTTACGCCATACGTGTTGTATCCGAAATCACTGAATCGAATGGTTCAAGCTCAATGGCCTCTGTTTGTGGCGCGAGTCTGTCTTTGATGGATGCGGGCGTTGGTATATCAACACCGGTGGCAGGTATTGCTATGGGACTGATTAAGGAAGGCGACAAATTTGTTGTTCTCTCAGACATCATGGGAGATGAAGATCATTTAGGTGATATGGATTTCAAAGTCGCAGGTAGTAGCAATGGTGTAACCGCTTTACAAATGGATATCAAAATTGATGGTATCACCAAAGAGATTATGGAAGTGGCTCTGGCCCAGGCAAAAGAAGGACGCATACATATTCTTGGAAAGATGAATGAAGTTATCACCGAACCAAGAACCGAGATGTCTGAACATGCACCACGCATTACTACAATCAAAATCAACCCGGATAAGATCCGTGACGTCATCGGTAAGGGCGGTGCAACTATTCGTGCGATTACGGAAGAAACCGGTGCGACTATTGATATTGACGATGATGGTACCGTCAAAATATTCTCTGTCGACAAGGCCGCGAGTGAAGATGCACGTAAACGTGTTGAACAGATTACAGCCGATATAGAAGTTGGTGTGATCTATGAAGGCCGCGTACAAAAACTGATGGATTTTGGTGCCTTTGTAAATATTCTTCCCGGCAAAGATGGTCTGGTACATATTTCACAGATTAGTGAAGAGCGGGTTGAAAACGTTAGCGATAAATTGTCCGAAGGTGACATGGTCAAAGTTAAAGTATTAGAAGTTGACAGACAAGGACGTGTACGTCTTAGTATGAAAGCTGTTAACGAAGAATAATTCAGTTTCACAAAGTTGAACGAAAAGGGGCTTACAGCCCCTTTTTTTATCTACATGGATGTGCTGGTCACTTACTGCTCCTGCGTAAGTGACACTTCCGCCATCCATGGCGGTCGTATGCCGGTAATGCAGGACGTCTACATGGACAATGTCCCATTCCCGTATTAACAAAGGAATGTAGGTGGTAGATAACATAGGGATTAAGGTATTGAGCAATTACCGGCGATGTACATGGAAAATCTCCCATTCCCCCAATAAAAACGATGTGCATAATATTTTAACCCCTTTTCCTTTTTCCTGCGTTTAAGTCATCAGTGGCAATGTAGCCACCCGGAAACCATTAATACGCGGGAGAACAGACATGAAGATATTCAAAAAAAAGGCCATTGCGATTGCAATAACAGTATTTGTAGTCGCATGTGCACAAAATGATGAGCAGGCTAAACAGAGCGTAAAACCTCTGCATGAGATTGAGGAAACAGTAGTTAAGTCCGAAAAAGATATTGATCAAGATGGCCCAGCTCTGAAGGAAGATATCTTTAGAGCAGAAAAAAGAATTGCTTTGAACAAACAGTTATCAGCGAAAAGTAAGCTCAACCCTATGGAACGGAAAAGACCGGCAACAGCATCTCGCCGGCAGGATATGTTAATGAGCGCACCTGCAAATATTGCGATAGCAGGTGCTGTATCTATGGACAATATTCGCGCTAGCTCTGAACCACTCAATAGGGAAAACTATGCCCACTTTAATGATAATCCGGTTAAGCTTGTTAGCGAATACCCGGTTTCAACATTCAGTATCGATGTGGATACAGGTTCCTATGCCAACATACGGCGGATGCTAAATGCCGGTAGTCTGCCGGCAAAGGATGCTGTTCGTACAGAAGAGCTGCTCAATTATTTCTCCTATAAATATCCTGCACACGCGCTTTTATCAGCGCCATTTGCTTTGCATAAGGAAATTTCCGCTAGCCCCTGGAACCCCGACACGCATTTACTGCATATTGGTATAAAAGGATATGATATACCGCTTGAACAATTACCAGCTTCCAACCTGGTTTTTCTTGTAGATGTATCAGGTTCTATGCAGTCGGCAAACAAGCTTGAACTACTAAAGTCCTCCTTAAAACTACTTACCAGACGTTTAAGTCCCGAAGACAGCGTTTCCATTGTTGTCTATGCTGGTGCTTCAGGTGTCGTACTGGAACCGACCTCAGGCAAGGACAAAGCCTTAATAATATCGGCTCTGGACAGACTGACAGCAGGTGGTTCCACAAATGGTGCAGCAGGAATACGACTGGCTTACGCCATGGCTGAGCAAGCTTTTATAAAAGGTGGGATAAATCGCGTATTGTTAGCAACCGATGGCGATTTCAATGTTGGTACGACTAATACTGAACAACTTAAAGATCTTATAGAGCAAAAACGCAAAAGTGGTATCGCCTTGAGTACCTTAGGCTTTGGCACCGGTAATTATAATGATCAATTGATGGAACAGATCGCCGATGTGGGTAATGGTAATTACGCCTATATAGATACCTTGCATGAGGCACAAAAAGTCCTTGTGGATGAACTGAGCTCGACTATGTTAACTATTGCAAAGGATGTGAAGATTCAGATTGAGTTTAATCCTGCTGTAGTCACTGAATATCGCTTGCTGGGATATGAAAACCGTTTACTAAACCGTGAAGATTTCAATAACGATAAAGTGGATGCAGGTGAGATTGGTGCAGGTCACACTGTGACTGCTATTTATGAAGTTAGTCTGAAAGGCAGCGAAAGTGAACGTATTGATGCCCTGCGTTACCAGTCAGTTCTAAAACAGGACAGCAATGCGAGTGAAATAGCTTTTCTACGCTTACGCTATAAAGAACCAGAAGCCAAAACAAGCCAGTTACTGGAATGGGTTATAGCTAAAGATGAAATAATCGAGGACATTGAAAAGACTTCCAATGCATTTCGTTTTGCTGCAGCCGTTGCCTCATTTGCCCAGCAACTGCGCGGTGGTGTTAATACCAAAGAATATACTTATGAGGATATCGCTGAACTTGCGCAAAATGCCAGAGGAGAAGACCCCTTTGGGTATCGCGTTGAATTCCTTAGTTTAATCAAGTTGACACAATCTATTAGCCAACCTGAGCAACATGCTCAATTAACTAAATAAGTGCCAGCTGGTCACGGTGTCCTCTTGTTGAGGACACCGTGATTCATTTAGTCTAGATGAAATTCTATTTTGACTTGAGCATAGTGAAGTTCATACACTTCACTGATGGACAAGGAATTAAGCGACGAAGATTTAATGTTGAGCTATAAAACTGGCGATGCAGCTTCGTTTGAAACGCTCTACCAGCGATACAAAGGTGGTCTGTATCGTTATTTCCTTCGAAATTGTAAAAATGAGGGTATTGCAGAAGAGTTATATCAGGATGTCTGGATGAACCTTATCAAGGCAAGTGAACGCTATGAAGTGAAAGCAAAATTCACCACCTGGTTGTATCAAATGGCGCATAATCGACTCATTGATTATTATCGACGCCAGCAGACTACCGCAGCTGGGAACCCGGGAGATTCTGAAATGGATGCAGAGGAAACTCTTGCTCGAAATCAGGATCAGCCGGAACAAAAAGCCGAAATACTGGCTACTACGGAAACACTATTTGGGCTAATAGAGGAATTACCTGCAGATCAGAAACAGGCTTTTCTGTTACGCGAGGAGGCAGGAATGGGCATTCAGGAGATCGCGGAAATAACCGGTGTAAAGCCGGAAACAGCCAAAAGTCGATTACGCTATGCTGTTAATAAATTAAGAGAGGGCTTGAGAGAATATGAGCCAGGATAAGCAAGAGCAGGAATTCGAAGCGTATTTGCAGGGCGACTCGAAGCTTTCGACCAGCTATCAAAAGGCTTCGTCTGAGCAAGCACCAGCACATCTAGATGATGCGATTCTGGCAGCCTCACGACGAGCAGTGAAGTCAAAACCGCGCTATGCTTTCAGCCCCTTTGCTTCAGACTGGCATGTTCCTCTTTCTTTGGCTGCAGTGCTTGTGCTTTCAGTTACGGTGATCATAAGTATTCAATATGATAGCGATGAAAGTTATCTTGGATCGCCAGAGACATATGAGCCACAAACAATGTCAAAGAATTCAGAAGGCAGTTTTGACGGTCTTATCGTGGACACAGATTTGCGAGCCAGAAAAGATATCGCGGACGAAAAAGAAGTAATGCGACAGACTGAATTCGACTCTGCCTTTGCAAAAGAGCCTGTTCCGGCCGCGGCATCAAGAATCATGAAACGTGAAAATCTGTCAGCAAGGAAGGCAAGAAATGAATTAAGAGAAGAAGTAATAGTTTCGCCTGAAAAATCAAAACAAAAAACCACAAGCGATATGCCCACGCCTGTTGAGTCAAAAGAGCAATCTTACGCAAGGCCACCGGTAAACACCCAATTGCTTGGCGAACAAGAGATGATAATAAAGCCCGACGACATTGAAAGACAGGTAAAATTCAAATCGAAGCAAACGCGCACCGAGCAAACGAAAAAAAGAAGTGCTTTGCCAATCAGTGAAAAAAATGATGGAGCAAAAGTTTATGCCCCTTCGATATCTTCAGTTGCTGATTCCATGAATAAGGATTTTGCTGTTTTATCTACAGATATTGATAAGGTTGAGCGAAGTCCGAAAGATTGGTTGGATTTAATAGGACAACTTTGGTTGAACGATAAAAGAGATGAAGCTCTGCGACAATTTTACTTATTCTCTAAAAAGTATCCAGATTATGACCAGAAAGAGTTATTGCAAAATCTGGATCCGGCCTTATTAGAAAAGGCGAAAACTAAATAGCAATGGGAAAACAATATTTTTAACATCGTTTCAAGTCAATAAAATTGACCCAGTCATGGGTAAATGCACATTTATATCAATAGTAATTAATCATGTTAAGCTGCAAGCACACTGAAATTCTGAGCTAACATTTTACCAATAATCTACTACAGACGAGTTTGTATTTTGTCGCCAGCATCATTCGAATAATAATTTTTTATGAGTTGTATCGAACCGCATTCAAACTATTTTCGCTGGGTCATGCTGGTTGGTGTCAGTCTTCTTTATTGTTGTTTTGCCATGGTGCATTACTCGACAGCTGCTTTAGCATCAACAATGATTGAAGATCTAAACCTTAGCCTGTCACAAATGGGGAATATCATGGGTGCCTGGCCCATGGTTTATATTTTTCTGTCTATACCGGCTGGCTTATTGCTGGATCGTTTTGGCATTCGGCACATGCTTTTACTTGGTATCGCTGCTGTTGCTCTTTCTGCTTTCATGCGTGCCTCAGCAACTAATTATGCCGAAATGTTTATTGCGGTTCTAATATTTGGTCTCGGTGCGCCTTTCATTTCGATAGGTGCCCCCAAACTAATCAGAGAATGGTTTTCCTATGAGCAGCGGGGTTTGGCGTTGGGAATATGCATATCCATAACTGCACTTGGTCAAATAATGGGTCTGATATTGACTCACGAATTATTGTCAGTTTTCGATGGAAATTGGCGAAGCACATTAAACGTGTATACAACAGTTTGTGTCATTTCAGCTGCTCTTTGGATATTGATAATTAGTCATCCTTTGTGCAGGTCTAATGCTATAGGAAAGAGCGATGAGTCAATGAGGGAAATTTGTATGGCGTGCATTCAACTTTTGCGAATGCCCACCATACAAGCTGTGCTTGCACTCGGCGTTGGAATGTTTTTTTATATGCACGCAACCATAAACTGGCTGCCAAAAATAATTGCGGATACAGGATTGGGATTATCGGAAGCAAATTCTGCTTACTGGGCTTCCTTACCGATTATCACCGGAATGATAAGTGCTGCGATTGTGCCCAGGTTCACTAGCAAAAACCGGGAAATAATAATATTAGCGCTTTTGTTCTTTATAGGTTGCACAAGTTGTCTGTTGCTAAGTAATAGTGCCAGCCTCCTCATATTAATTGCCGCCCTTGTAATGATTGGTATTGTCCGGGGTTCAATTCCGCCCGTTTCCGTATTTTTATTAATGCATTTGCCCGGAGTAACACAAAAAAATATCGGCGCTGCAACAGGGCTGTTTTTCGCTTTTGGCCAGATTGGTGGCGCGATGGGACCGATTTCCTTTGGTTATCTGGCAGAAAAATCAACAGGTTTTGAACTGCCCTTATACTTTCTGTCCGGCGTTTGTGTTTTGCTGGCACTGATGAGTTTGAGTATGCGGCGAGCACAAAAACTCAACGTTGAATAATTTTAACTTATTCTCCAGGTCTCCATCTGTATACCAGCACTGGCGCTAGTTTGTTTATTTACAATTGTGTATATTGCCGCAAGGTGAAACAAAGGGGGAGAATAAGATGGATTACGTAGCTTTAGTGATAGTACTGGCACTTGTACAATATTTCTTTTTTACTGGCATGGTAGGAAAAGCCAGAGGCAAATATTCGATTAACGCGCCGGCGACTACCGGTGATGAAATGTTCGAACGCTATTTTCGCGTTCAACAAAATACGCTTGAACAGTTAATAATTTTTATTCCGAGTATTTACCTGTTCGGCCATTACGTTCACGCTCTTGCAGCAGCAGGTATTGGCGTGTTTTTTCTAATTGGCAGAATGATTTATTTCAAAGGTTATGTCAGTGATCCTTCACGTCGGGGTAAGGGCATGGCGATCGGTTTTTGCGCATTTGCAATTCTTTTGCTGGGTGCATTAGTAGGCATAATTCTCGCGCTGTTCAAAACTCTATAACTAAATATTTATCCGGAGAGGCTTGTGGCATTTAAGTTAATAATAAATGGTGAGGAGACAATCGTCGATGTTGAACCGGCAATGCCTTTGCTCTGGGTTTTGCGTGATGAACTGGGACTGACCGGCACAAAATTTGGTTGTGGTATAGCAGCCTGTGGTGCTTGTACCGTCCATGTAAATGGTGTTGCCACTCGTACTTGCGTTTTGCCTGTCGAAGCGGTTGATGGCGCAGAAATTACAACTATTGAAGGCTTGGGCAAAAATGGATTGCACCCGGTTCAGCAGGCATGGATTGAACATCAAGTGCCGCAATGCGGCTATTGCCAGTCTGGCATGATCATGTCGGTTGTTTCTTTGCTAGATAATACCGGTAATCCGACTGACGAAGAACTTAACCAGGCAGTTACCAATGTCTGTCGTTGCGGGACTTATCAAAAAGTGAGAGCGGCAGTAGATTCGCTCAAGCAAAGTTGATTTGAACTAAGATGGGAAAATTAACACGAAGAACATTTTTGATCAGTGGCGCAATGCTTGGCGGCGGCGCTTTGTTTGGATTTATCGCGACACCGAATCGACTTGGTATTCGTAGATCCTCATCGAAGCAGGAAGCGTGGTTGGCAACCTGGGTAAATATTGCAGCAGATAATAAAATCACAGTATTGGTGCCCCATGCCGAAATGGGACAGGGAACACATACCGCCTTGCCGATGATGCTGGCCGAAGAAATGGAGGCGGATTGGTCGATGGTGCAGATGCAGCAGGCACCGGCAGAGTCCATCTATGCGGTTGGCGATATGATTAAAGGTTTTCTCGCTGATGGCCTGGATGTACCGGCTGTTTTTCAACGGCATACTGATTATTCGTTTTACAAAATCGCCAGTTTAATGAATATGCAAATTACCGGGGGTAGCGGTAGCGTGCGTTTCACCGGGCAGGCGGGCATGCGTCGGGCAGGGGCTGCGGCCAAAGAAATGTTAATACGTGCAGCTGCAGAAAACTGGCAGGTTTCAGTTGATGAGTGTGAAGCGAAATTGAGCCAGGTATTTCATCATGCCAGTGGCCGCTCGAGTAGCTATGGGGAATTGGCAGAGCAGGCAGCGAGCTATGAACCACCGCTACATCCCGTTCTGAAGAAAAAGGAAGACTACACTATTTGTGGGAAACCAATTTTCCGTTTTGATACGCCTGCCAAAGTTGTTGGTATGCAAAATTATGGTATTGATATTCAGCTGCCGGGAATGAAATATGCGGCTATCCGACATGCACCGGTTTTCGGCGGTAGTGCTGTTTCCTTTGACAAGAGTGGGATTGCTAATGGAAAGGGAATTGAAACAGTAGTTAAGCTTGCCGATTCTGTTGTCGTGATAGCGGACAATTACTGGCGCGCAAAAACAGCACTTTCTGATTTATCTGTCGAATTTAGTGACGGTGAACACGGCGATTTCAATTCAAACAACCTGTTTGTTGAATTCACCAAGGCCTTATCGTCAGCAGACATTGAAGTGGACTTCGAGCAAGGTGAAGCTGGCAAGGAATTGTCCTCCGCAGCCGAAATATTCAGTGCAGACTATAGCGTTCCATTTTTAGCGCATGCGACTATGGAGCCAATGAATTGTACTGCGTATTTTCACGATGGAATATTGGAGATATGGACGGGCACCCAGGATTTGCTCGGCGCACGTGCATTTGCTGCGGAAGTCGCTGAGCTGGATTTTGAAAAAGTAATTGTTCATCCGGTTCAACTTGGGGGTGGGTTTGGTCGACGACTACCCACCACCGGTAACTATATTGAAGATGCGGTGCGAGTTGCCATGCAGGTTTCTTACCCGGTGAAACTTATCTGGTCGCGCGAAGAGGACATGCAACACGACTATTACCGTCCGGCAGTACAGAGTCAGTTCAAGGCAATACTGAATAGCGAAGGACAACCACAACTTTGGCACAATGTATACACAGACATTGGCATAAATGATGATACAGCCGCCGCATTTACGCCCTATGCAATTCCACATCAAAGCATCAGCCGGGTGGAACTTGAAACCCCGGTGCCTGTAAGTTACTGGAGAAGCGTTGAACACTCATCACAGGGGTTTTTCCTTGAATCGTTTATTGATGAGCTGGCACATAAAGCTGAAAAGGATCCGTTCAGCTATCGTTTATCTTTGCTGAAGCAGCAACCGCGTTTTGCAGCGGCGCTGGTGCAGGCAGCGAAGAATATCGGATGGGAGAAAAACTTACCCAAAGGACATGGTTTAGGAATAGCGATAAAGGAAAGTTTTGGCACCATTGTTGCCCAAGCCGTTGAAGTATCATTAGATGATAAAGATAACTTAAAAATTCATCGCGTCAGTGCTGTGGTAGACCCGGGTGAAGTTATAAACCCTGAAATTGCTCGCTCACAGATTGAGGGCGGTATCATCTATGGATTAACAGCGGCATTGTTCGGAAAAATTAGTGTGGAAAAAGGACGCGTCATACAAAGTAATTTTCCTGATTATCAAGTTCTAAAACTAAGCGGTACACCAGAAATAGATGTCGCTTTTATTGAAAGTGGAGAACGTATAGGTGGTATGGGTGAAGTCGGCTTGCCTCCTATAGCAGCTGCAGTGTGTAATGCTATTTATGCCGCAAGTGGTAGGCGTATTCGTCAGCTCCCGCTAATTGATCAGAACTTCAATATTCTCGCCTAGTCCTCAAGAATCTCATTTAAGCAGAAGAATCACGGTAAATTAGCAAAATTGCGTGTTTCCTGCGCCGAGTTTGCGGTAGGATTCGCCTTTTCGCAAAGATGATGTAAATCATGAAGTTGAACAGGCAAGAATTTGTAAACTGGCAACAAAAGTCTATCACTCTGCTCGGCATGTCTGGGGTGGGTAAGACCAGGCTCGCCTATATCTTGCGTAATCATAATTGGTTTCATTATTCTGGCGATTACCGCATAGGCACACACTATCTCGATGAGCCAATCACCGACAATATTAAACAGCAAGTAATGCAGATCCCTTTTCTGAAAGATCTAATGCGTTCGGACTCTATTCACCTTGCCAACAATATTGGTATCGACAATCTTAAACCTCTATCAACCTTTCTTGGTAAGGTAGGCGACCCAGAGATGGATGGTTTCGGGCTAAAAGAATTCAAACGAAGACAGGACTTACATAGACAGGCAGAAATTGCTGCTATGAAAGATGTGCCGGAATTTATTCGTAAGGCCAGACAGGTATATGGTTACGATAATTTTATTAATGATGCAGGTGGTAGTTTATGTGAACTGGAAGATCAGGATGTCATAAACTGTCTTGCTGAAAACACATTGATTTTGTATATCAAAGCGACGGCAACAGATGAAAAGGAATTAATTGATCGTGCAGAAGCTTCGCCCAAACCAATGTACTACAAGTCATCATTTTTGGATGAACAATTGGCTATATATATGCAGGATAAAGGGCTCGAATATGTAGCTCTGGTAAATCCGGATGATTTTGTCCGTTGGGTTTTCCCGAGATTATTTTATGATCGTATACCACGTTATGAGGCCATCGCAAAAGATTATGGTTATACCATTAGTACTGATGATATTTCCGTCGTGCGAAATGAAGATGATTTCCTGGCACTGGTTACCAGTGTCCTCGATAAATAGGCAATAAAGAGAACAGATCCAATGCCATTGGTAGCCAACACAGATTTACCCAG